>NZ_CEFZDU010000003.1:0-136621 GCF_979578155.1 Candidatus Nitrospira neuquenensis
CGCGCCGAGGCGGCGGTGCGGAACGTCGCGGCGTCGGCCGCGGCCGCGCAGGTCGCGGTGGAGCAACTGCCCGCCGGCCTGTCCCCGGTCCTTAAGCAGCGCCTCCAGGCGCAGCTCGCCGGGCAGGAGGTGCGGTTCAGCATCAAGCCGCCGCCGGCGGCGCCGGAGAACCCGATGGCGAAGGCGCTGTACGAGCTGGCCATGAAGCTCTCCGAGCAGGTGAACACCTCGTACGGCAAGCCGGCCGTCGTCCACAACTTCGTCGAGAGCGGCTCCGGCCGCCGGCTCTCGCTGAGCGCCCGCATCGAATCCCTGCTCGCGATCAACCTGGCCCGGATCGGCAACCTGGACGTGATCGAGAAGGGCTCGGGCACGCGCGAGGCGGGGGGCCAGCCGGGCGCGGGTCCGCAGGCCGCCATCGAGGTCTTCGGCTCCTACCAGGCGAGCCCGGACGGGGGCGTGTGGATCATCGCGAAGCTCCATCGGCTCACCGACGACCGGTCGGAGGGCGGGGACGAGGTGACCGTCCCGAGGGTCGCGCTGTCGGACGATGAGGTGCGCGAGCTGCGGCTGAAGCCGGGCTCCGCGCCCTCGCCGATCCTGGCGCCGCCGGCACCCCGGCAGAGCTACAGCGAGTGGGTCGAGGCCTTCTGGGACCTGCGCAACCCGAGCGGGTTCAAGACAGACCTGGAGCCGCTTGAGCCGCAGGTCCGCAAGGGCGAGAAGGCCTACTTCCGCTTCCGGACGACCGTCGGCTGCTACCTCACGGTGGTGAACATCGGCGCGAGCGGCGCCTGGACCGTGCTCCTGCCGAACCAGTGGCGGCCGACGCCGACGTTCATCCAGCCGGGGCAGTGGGAAATCATCCCGGGGCCCAGGGACCAGTATGACTTCACCGTGGACCCGGACAAGCCGGTCGGCACGGAGCGGGTCAAGGCCATCTGTACGACGGCGCCGGTGACGTTGATCGAGAACATGGACCTGAGCCAGGGGCTGTTCGGCCTGTCCAAGAAGGACGAGGTCCGCTTCCGCGACATCAAGCCCACAGCGAGACTGTCGCAGCCGGAGCAATGGAGCGAGGCCCACACGCAGATCCTGACGCTGGAACCCGATCAGCGGGAAACGGAAGGCCAGCGCGGCCTGCGGTCCAGGGGGGTGGATCGGGGCCGTCGCCCGTCTGACCCCGTGATGCCTGGGGCGATCACCGGCTCGGGCGCGCACGCGCCCGGCGCGTCGGATCAGCGGCCGTGACGGTCGGCCGCCGTGTGGACCGACCGAGCGGTCGCGAGGAGGGGGATGGGCCTATGGGGGCTCTGCGCGCATCGCTCAGGGGAGCATCCGCCCGATTCGGCTTCGCGCTCCTGGTCTTGTTGGACTGGCAGGGGGTGGCGGTGGACTGCCTGGCCCAGGAGAAAGGCGGCCAGGCGATGTCGCAGGAAGAGGCCGACCGTGCCAGGGCCCTCGAGCGGCAGCGGGAAATGATGGAAAGCGACCGACTGCGCAGGGACGCCTCCGAGCGCGAAGCGGAGCTGAAGGCGCGCGAAGCAGCGGAGCGAGCCCGCATTGAGGCGGAGCGTCGCCGGGAGCGCGAGCGATCTCGAGAACGACGCCCCCCTGATCCGGTCGAGACCGGTCCCGTCACGGGCACGGAGGGTGTTGTAGTACCAGGCCCCTATTGAAGTAATTCTTGCCGAAGCCCGTGCGTAGGAATTACAGGCACTGGGTACCGGCGGTCCACGGCCTTGCCCGGCCCCCATCGTGAGCGCCACAACCGATTGAATTGTAGGGTCATCATGGCATGACTGCGCGGAGAGCCCTTGGCCCGCTCCTTGCGATGGCCTGCTCTGTCGGGTCAACGACTGAGCATCTGAAGGCTTCCGGGAGGGAGCTCCAACGACGGAGGGGGCCATGGTTCACACCGCGCGTCTGTCGGCCTATGTCTTGGCGATGTCCATGCTTGCGGCGGCTCCGACGTTGGCCCAGGCAGTCGGGTCGGAGGAGGCCGTGCTGGGTCAGAAGCCGGCCGACTCGAACCCCGAGGACCGCCGGGCCCGGCCCATCGCCCGGACCGGCTCGAAGGCCGACGGCGTCACAGGGACCTTCACCGTGGAGATTCGAGATTCGGACTTGTGGCGATCCATCGGGGCGGCCGATCGGCTGCTCCTGTTCTTTGTGCCTGCGGCCGGTGTTCCGTCCCGCGGTGGCAAGGCGATCCTCTGCTCGGACCTCCGCGTCTGCGGGCGCAGGCCCTGCGATGCACGGGAAGGGGCGGGTTGCGACGCTTCCTTAGAAGGCGGGGAGCGCGGCTGAGGATTTGCTTCGGGCCCCTTCGGCGCCATCCCTCGGGTCGGTATCCTCCTCCATCGTTTCCCTAGATCGGGTTCCGTTTGCCCATACCGCGCCCCCAGCAAAATAGGGGATATCCAGTGCTCAACCTTCCTGGCCGTTTTACGAAAAATGGGGCGCAAGCACTCAATTTTTGTCGGGGGCGTCCTGTCGTGGAGGGAAGCCGTGGCGCGCATGGCAGCTCGTGTCGGCAACCGTCTCCCTGACGCCAGGAAGCCGGCCTGGAAGGAAGAGGGCCGTGCCGTCCCCTCGACGCTGCTGTTCTTGGCCTGGCCCTCCACACCCCGTCGGCCTCAAGGGCCTGCACGAGCGGCTGCGCCCTTCGGGGGGACGGTCGCGTCTCCGGCGGGCCGGGCCGCGGCACGACGGTGTGCGTCGCCCCCCTCGAAAGAAGCGGACTGGCGTTCGGCACGCCCGCTGGCGCGGTGCGTGCCCGGAGCATGGAAGGGCGGGGGAGGATCAGCGGCCGGGCGCGGCCCGGCGCGCCGCCTCGTCCCGCTGGCAGCTTTGCTCGGCGACCATCCGCTGGCCGGCGCTGGCGTCCGAGGGGATGCGGGCGAGACATGCCTGCAGGGAGTCGTCGGCGTGCCCGGCCGCGGCGGCCGACGTCGTCGCCGCGGTCCCGACGCCGACCACCGCGTTGCGGACGGCCTGGTCGCGCTTGCAGGTTTCCTCGGCGACGGCGCGCTGCCCCGCGGTGGCGTTCGAGGGGATGCGGGCGAGACAGGTCTGCAGGCTGTCGGCGGCACCGGTCGCCGCCGCGCTCCCGCCGGACACCGGGGCCTCGGAGTCGGTCGTCGCGCAGGCGGCGGTCATCAGCATGGTTCCCGCCAACAGCCCCATCAAGCCGGATCGACGGATACCCATAGGATCGTGCCCTCCTTAGGTTCTGGCCTCCGAGTACGAAACGGTCTCGGCGAGAGTAGCGCAGCCGCCGAGGGAAACGCAAGCGGTGCGACTCAGGGCGTGGCCCCGCCGGGCTTCGCCAGCAGCGCGCTCCGCGACGGAATCTGGTCCAGCAGGTCGGCCCTGGCCTGGTAGACGCCGGGGAGTCCCTGGCCCATCGCATAGACCAGCCCGCCGACCTTCGTGCCCAGGACCAGCCGCCCCTGCGCCTTGCCCTCCTTCGTCGTCGCGGTGAACTCGGCCGTGGGGGCGGTGAGGCCGTAGGGCGCGAGGGGGCCGGCCTGCTCCACTACCCGGAGTTCCGCGGGCAGCCCTGCCACCCGGCTGACGAACAGGTCGGTCTGCTGCTGGTCGAGCGGCTGGTCGGGCCGGTTCTCCAGGACCCACGTGCCGCTCTGGTTGACGAGGGTGTACTGCTCGCCACGGGTCTTCACCGCGAGCAGCGCCACCTGCTCGTACTCCACGCCCAACAGGCGCTTGTCCCTCAGGGCGAAGAGCTCCCTGGTCAGGTCCTTGATCGCCGACGGCGCGACTCGGAAGATCGGCGCCTCCGGCGTCGTCACGGCGAAGGCCTCGCCGGAGGCCGGATCGAGCTGGAAGAGCTTGACGGTCTGGTCGGCTCCGTCGTGATGCAGGGTCACCTTCACCTGGGGCTTGGTGAGCTGACGGGCCAGAGCCTCGCGGTCGGGGCCGGGGTCCACGAAGCCCAGGGCCTTGAGGTCCTCCAGCCGCTGCAGGAACGTGCGGACCTCGGTCTGGTCGGCTGGCGCCTCGATGGGGAAGCGCAACGACCACTTGTCCTTCGCGCCGTGGGTCGCCCGGTAGAGCACCAGCTCGGTCTGGGGGTAGGTCAGCCGGAGCCGCTCGACCTTGCCCTGGTCGAACCGGAGGACTTCCTTGCGTCGGAAGGTGAAGAGGCCCTTGTTGAGGAAGTCCTTCGGCGCGAGGTCCGTGAGCAGCACGCGGCCGTCCGAGCCGCGGACCGCGTAGAGGCTGGAGGTCAGGGGGCCGCTGTCGCCCAGGCTCACGGTTTCCCGGCGGTCGCCCGCCGCCACCGTCAGGACCACCGACGGCCGGTCGAGCCCGAAGGGGGCGAGCGCCGCGCCCTTCTCCCCGACGACGCGGGTCACGCGGCCGAGGACGAGGGCTCGGAGGAGGTTGCCCACTTCCCGCGCGTCCGCCTCCGCCTCGATGGGCGCGGTGATCCTCCAGGCGCGGCCTTCCCCGGCGACCAGCGACACCTCGGCGGCGGGCGACGCGACCGTCAGGCCCGTGATCTCCCCCTCCGCGAAGGGCAGGAGCCGCTGGTCCCGGACGTCGGCCTCGGTCTTGGCGCGTTCCCCCGGCAGCTCGACGAGCAGGACGTAGGCGCCGAGGCCCGCGAGGGCCAGGGCCAGCAGGATGGTCGCGAGGTACCGTCTCATGGCGTCCGCGTCGCGTGGCCGCGCGGCCGTCGGTCAGAGGCGGCGCCGGCGCCGCCAGATGACCATGCCGGCGAGGAAGGTCGCGGCGGGCAGCAGGAGCACCTGGACGTACAGCAGGATCGCTTCCTGCGCCGGGTTCGGGATGAAGGGCCGGAAGGCCGGCTCCTTCGGCGTGATCGAGATGAGGTCCCGTTCCTCCGCCAGCCAGCCGAGCGTGTGCAGGAGAAAGTCGGTGTTGCCGGGGAAGTTGATGTAGCTGTTGCTGGCGAAGGCCGAGTTGCCCACGACCACGATGGCCGGCTGCGGCTTGCCCTCCTCCGCCGGCTTCTTCGGTGTGAGCGCCGCGGCGAGGGGGAGCGGCCCCTGCACGTCCTCCTTCTCGTCGAACTGGACGACGCGCCCCTCCGGCGCGGCTTCCGCCCAGCTCCGGGGCGAGGTGCGCGCGAGGGGGACGAAGTCCCAGTCCTTGCCCCTGGCCTCGTCGAACGCGAGGTGGCGCGAGTTCGGGAACAGGACCGCGAAGTTGAAGTCCCGCGTGATCTCGTGCTCGGTGAAGGTGCGGACCATGAGCGCGGTCAGGTCGCCCAGCGCGAGGCGGTCCTGAAGGTCCACCAGCACGCCGCGGCCCGGCTCGACGCCCCACCGGCCGAGCAGGGTCTCCAGTCCGGCCTGCGAGCCGGGATCGAGCAGGACCAGGAGCCGCCCGCCGGCCTCGACGTAGGCGCCGATCCGGTCCTGCTCCTCGGCGGTGACCGGCCGCCGCGGGCCGGCCAGCACGAGGACGGCGGTGCCCTCGGGAACCGCCCGCTCCTGGAGCAGGGACAGCGTGCCCACGTCGTAGCCCTGCTTGGCGAGGGCCTCCTTGGCGACGGACAGGCCGCTGCGCTCCCGATCGCCGAGCGCCCGCTCGCCGTGGCCCTCCAGGAACAGGATCCGCTTCTTGGCGTCCTTGGAGACGCGGATCAGCGCGCTCGTCAGCTCCGCCTCGGAGGGGGCGGTCACGCGGGTGGACTGCTCGCCGCTCTCGATCACGGCCGTGTCGGCCCTGGTGATGCCGTACTGGCGGGCCAGCCCCGGCTGCCGCTCCGGGTCCACGAAGGACACCTTCACTTTCGTCGTCGCCTGCTGGTAGCTCTCCAGGAGGTCGCGATAGGCGTTGTAACCGGGACTCCGGTCCTGCGAGAACACCGTGATCGCGACGTCGCGGGGGAGCCCCCGCAGGACGCGATGCGTCTGGGGGGCGAGGGTGAAGCGCTGCGTCTCGGAGAAGTCCCAGCGGACGGAATGGCGCGCGGCCAGGAAGTTGACGATCACCAGGATCGCGATGAA
Source organism: Candidatus Nitrospira neuquenensis (assembly GCF_979578155.1). Lineage (NCBI taxonomy): Bacteria > Pseudomonadati > Nitrospirota > Nitrospiria > Nitrospirales > Nitrospiraceae > Nitrospira > Candidatus Nitrospira neuquenensis. The sequence continues at coordinate 6,006 of NZ_CEFZDU010000003.1, forward strand.
CAGGAGCACCATGAGGAGGCTGTTCGCGCCCAGCCTGGTGGACCGCCGGCTGGAGAACGCCTTGACCGTCTCGAAGTGGGTGACGAAGAACAGGACGAGGCAGACGAGCGCGAGCCCCTCGCAGAGCGTGACGAGCCAGAGCCGGTCCGGCGCGAGCGAATAGGCGACCGCGCCGGCGATCGCCAGCCCCGCGCCGATGACGCCGATGCCGGGAACGATGCGGCTCATTTCCACCGTTGGGATTCGACGACCCGGTGCGTCAGGAACAGCATGAGGACCAGCCCGCAGCCGTAGTACACCAGGTCCTTCGACTCCAGCAGCCCGCGCACCATCCGGTCGAAGTGCTCGATGAAGGAGAGGTAGGACAGCGCCTCCCCGAGGGGGCTGTCGCCGAGGACCGAGCCCATGCCGCCCATCAGCCAGACCAGGATCAGGATGCCGAAGCTCAGGAACGAGGCAACGATCTGGTTCTCGGTCAGGGCCGAGGCGAAGAGGCCGGTCGCGATGAACAGCGCCCCCAGGAGCGCCAGGCCGAGGTAACCGGTCAGGACGGGGTTCCAGTCGAAGCTGCTGAACAGCGACAGGGCCAGCGGGACGAGGCCGGTCAGGCCGAGCAGGCCCAGGAAGATCAGGAACAGCGCGACGAACTTGCCCGTCACGATCTCGTTGATCCCGACGGGCGAGGTCATGAGCAGCTCGAAGGTCCGGAGCTTGCGCTCCTCCGCGAAGACGCGCATGGTCAAGATCGGGACCACGAGGAGGAGCACGATCGCCATGCTGTAGAAGGTCGGCCGGAAGACGAGATCGTTCAGGTTGAGCTGCGCCGCCGCGCCCTGCATCTGCATCATGCGGATGGCCTGGTTGCCCGTGTTGACCACGGCCAGGTAGGACAGCACGCCGAAGATCAGCAGGAACACGGCGCTCACGACGTAGACGATCGGCGACACGAACGCCGTGCGCAGCTCCTTGGCGACGATGGCCTGGACCGGCGTCATGGCCGGGTGTCCTCCTCCGCGGCCGGCTCGCCCGCTCCTGCGGCGCCGCTCGCCGCCGCCTCGACGGCCTCCTCGCGCTGGGTCAGCTTCAGGAAAACGTCCTCCAGCGTCATCGCGACCAGCTTGAGCTCCAGCAGCTCCAAGCCCTGGCCGACCACGAACCGGGCCGCCTCGGGGCGCAGGTCGCGGCCCAGCTCGCATTCGAGGAGGTAGCCGCCCGGCTCGCCGGAATCGAAGACCCCGAGGACGCCGGGCAGCCCGCGCAGGCGGTCGGCGAAGCCCGGCGGCGGCGCCTTCACGGTGAGGCTCACCTTCTCCGATTGGCGGAGCCGTGCGGAGAGGCGGTCGGGCCGGTCTTCCGCGACGATCCGTCCGCCGTTGATGATGACGACCCGCTGGCAGACCGCCGTCGCCTCCGGCAGGATGTGCGTGCTCAGGATCACGGTGTGGGAGCCGGCCAGGCTCTTGATGAGCTCGCGAATCTCGATGATCTGTTTCGGGTCGAGGCCCACGGTCGGCTCGTCGAGGATCAGCACCGGCGGGTCGTGGATCAGGGCCTGCGCCAGGCCGACCCGTTGCCGGTAGCCGCGCGACAGGTTGCCGATCACCCGATGGCGCACGTCGCCGAGCGAGAGCCGCTCCAGGACCCGCGCGAGCCCGGCCGTGAGCTCCGACGCGCCCAGGCCCTTGAGCCGGCCGACGAAGGTCAGGTACTCCGTGACGGTCAGCTCCTGGTAGAGCGGGGGCGTCTCGGGAAGGTAGCCGATGCGGCGCTTGACCTCCATCGGCTGCTCGAAGCAGTCGAAGCCGGCGACACGGGCCAGGCCCTCGGAGGCCGGCATGAAGCAGGTCAGGATGCGCATCGTCGTGGTCTTGCCCGCGCCGTTGGGGCCGAGGAAGGCCAGGACTTCGCCCTTCTCCACCGAGAAGGACACACGGTCGATCGCGGTGTGGGCGCCGTAGCGCTTGGTCACCTCACGGACTTCGATCATCGGACGGATGCTCCCGGGCCGTGGCCCGCGCGAACATGACTGGACCCGCGCCGGAATCCCGCCGCGGGTCCGGGCCGATCTTACCGGCTCGTCAAGGGGGCGTCAAGGGTGTCCGGCGGCGCCGGACCCATCCTGAGAGTTATTTCGTACTGCAGGCTTGATCTGTCCCGCGATTGTGGCTATAGTGCCTGCATTCTGGAGGCGGGCGCCGGCGATCGGGAGCGATCCCGTCCGCCTCCGCAGTGAACCGGAGCTGAGCAGGCGAACTATGAAGCCCATCATCCCAATCATGTGTGCCGCGGTGATCATCCTCTGGGCGGGCGGCGCGGCAGAGGCCAAGTCGCCGGCGCGGACCGTCACCGGCGAGGTCGTGGCCGTCAACCTGACGGACAGCCCCCAGGTGATCGTCGTCTCGACGAAGGTCGGTAAGAAGCAGGAGGAGATGATCGTCGGGGCGGCGGTCGAGTCCGGCGCCCAGATCACCCGCGGGAAGGACCGCGTCGCCTTGAGTGACATCAAGGTCGGCCAGAAGGTCGAGCTCACCTACGTCAAGAGCGACAAAGGCCTGACGGCTCAGTCCATCCGACTGAAGTAACCAGAAGCCAGCAAAGGAGCCTCCATGCGTGCATTCGTCGGCGGGAATCTGTCCGGTCTGGGTGCTCTCTGTGTCGTGGCGCTGCTCGTGTCGGGCTGCGCGGGACGGAGCGTGACGTCTTCGGCGCAGGACCTGGCGCTGGAGGTGCCGCCGCCTCCTCCGCCTCCCCCTCCGGTCATGGAGCCGGCGCCCCCGGCGCCGGAGTCGCCCAAGGTGGAAGCGCCGGCCGAGCAGCCGGTGGCCCGGGAAACGGAGCAGCCGCCGGCCGCCGAGCCACAGGCGCCGCCGCCGCCCGCGCCGGAGCCGCCGCGCGAGCAGGCGGCGGAGACCACCGTGCCGCCCAAGCCGGTCGAGGAGGCCAGGGTGACCGAGCCGGAAGTGGCGCCGCCCCCGCCGCCGGCCGCCGAGCCCCCGGCGCCGCCGCCCGCGCCGGTGGCCGCGGTGACGCCGCCCCCGGCGCCGCCGGCGTTGTCGGACGTCTTCTTCGACTTCGACAAATTCGTCATCCGGGATGACGCGAAGCCGACCCTCGAGCGGAACGCCTCCGTCCTGAAGGGCCGGGAGGGGTGGAAGCTCCTGATCGAAGGCCATTGCGACGAGCGCGGGACCTCGGCTTATAACCTCGTGCTCGGCGAGCGGCGCGCGCAAGCGACCCGGGACTACCTCGCCAGCCTGGGCCTCCCGGCGTCGCAGATCACGGTCACCAGTTTCGGCAAGGAGAAACCGTTCTGCACGGAGCACAGTCACGCCTGCTGGCAGGAGAATCGGCGGGCCCATTTCGTGACGGAGAAGTAATCGGCGGTCCGGCTGCCGGGCCGCTCGTGCCGTAAGGAGGCGCTCGTGAAAGATCGCAGATTGCTGTTGGGGTGCGTGGCCCTCATGGCCGTGGCCGGCTGCGGCGAGCCGGTGATCAAGTTGACGATCAAGCCGACGGAGGCCGCCGCGACGGGGGCCGCCCAGAAAACGGACTTGCACGTCGTCGTGACGGGCGTCGAGGATGCCCGGCCCTCCAAGGACCGTCTCGGGCTCCGCCATCACCTGTGGGGGAGCGAAACGCCCTTCGACGTGGAGGGCGGCAAGGCCGGCGACGCGGTGGCCGGAGCGGTCGTGGACTACCTGAAGGCCAGAAACTGGCGCGCCCAGCTCGCCAAGGGGGGCGGCGCCGGCACGCCGGGGGACGTGACCGTTTCCGGGAAATTGCTGAACCTCGCCGTCGACGCCGACAGCAAGTTCGGCCGGACGGTGATCACGGTCAGGGCGAAGATGGTCGTGCAGGCGCAGAACGCGGCGGACGGCAGCGTCGTCCGGATGACGCTCAACGGCGCCGGCGAGGATACGGTCGTCTGGTTCGACCCCGAAGATGCGGAGGACCTCGTCAACACGGTCCTGACCGAGAGCTTCCAGAAGTTTCTCGCCAACACGAAGGTCGAAAACGGCCTCCTGCGCCTGAAGTAGCGCTCCGACGATCCGGTGCGGATGAAGCGAGCGCCCGGGCTCTCACGGCCCGGGCGCTCCTGCTTTCGGCGTTGCGCGGCCGGATCGTGCGCAACCGCGGGCCGTTCATCGGATAGGGACAGCGTCGTCCCCGCTGGGCCGCGGTGCCCATGGCGGAGGATCGGAAGGCCCAGGGGACGGCCTGCGACCAGTGGGCCGATGAAAACGGCACGGGCCCGTGATAGAGTGCCGCCGCGCCTGCACAACCGGCGTACCACCGTCCACCACGATCGAGGGGAATCAGCGTGACGAAGGCGGCCGCGAGCGGCATCCTCTCCCTGCTCCTATCCCTGTCCCTGGCCGCCGCCGCGGCGCAGCCGGCCTGGGAGGAGTTTCCCGGCCGGGACCAGTCGTCCGCCGATGGGTTCGAGGCGGACGTCGAGCACCTGGCGCAGATCGAGCGCCAGCTCGGACCGGACCACCCCCAGGTGGCGCTGCTCCTGGCCAGGCTGGCCCGCGCCTATGAGCAGACCGATCCCCGGAGGGCCGAGGAGCATTACCGGCGCGCGATCGCGATCTTGAGCGAGGCCGAGGCGAAGCGCCATTCCCAGTACAACCAGGCCGGCCTGGTCGGCGTCCGGAAACTCTACGCCGGGCTCCTCCGCGGGCAGGGCCGCACGTGGGAAGCCGTGACCGAGGAAAGCCGGGCGGAGGCCGACCAGCAGGAGTTGGACTGGGCGCTGAGCAGCGACCGCGGCACGAACGTCCTGGACCTCCAGGCCGACGGCCGCAAGCGCTCACGCCGGGCTCGGTAGCGAGCCTTCCCGCTATCGTTCCCGCCGCCGATTCCGTTCCCGCCGCATCGTCCTCCCGGATCCCGGACCCGGTCGGGTCATCTCAACCCTGGATCGGGGTCTCTGCCTATGGTACAGTCTGGCCAGCGACTCCCGGCCTGCGTACGGGATTGTTCGTGGAGGAGGGCTTCATGCGGCGATGGGGGCTGGTGCTGGCCGGACTCGGGTTCGTGGCGGCCTTGGGGGCCTGTGCGACGGCGGAGCACGCGGCGGTGGTGGAGTCGCGGGAGCAGCAGGCGGGCAAGGGGCCGCTCGGTCCGCTCAAGGAGGAGCGCGTCGAGGAGCCGGTCGTGACGCTGCCCGCCGCGCCGCCGCAGGAAGCCGCGTCCGCCCAGGAAGCCGCGGCGCCGCCGGCCCCCCCGCCGGCCGTGGTGGAGCCGCCCTCGCCCTTCATGTTCGACATCCTCTTCGACTTCGACCGGTACGCCCTGCGCGAGGACGCCCGCGACCTCGTGGAGGTCAACGCCTCGCGCTTGAAGGGGCGGGACGGATGGGAGTTGTTGCTGGAGGGACGGGGCGACGAGCGCGGAACGGCCGATTACAACCTTGTCCTGGGCGAGCGGCGGGCCCAAGCCGTGAAGGGCTACCTGGAGACGCTCGGGCTCGAGGCGCGCGCGCTCAAGGTCATCAGCTACGGCAAGGACCGCCCGCTGTGCACGGCGCACAGCGAGGCCTGCTGGGAGAAGAACCGGAGCGTGCATTTTTCCGTGACGATCCAGGAGGACCGATTCTACCGACAGATTCCCTAGCCCTCCGCACACCGGCGGCCGAACGCCGTTCGGTCGGCCTCCACACCGTATCCCCGCAAGAAGATTTCCGTCCGGCGGGGGTTGACAGGCCCCCCCGGCTTTGGTAGATTCCGCCCGCCTCGATCGTATCCCGTGCCGTTTGTTCCGGCTCGCATCGCGGTTTCGCCCATCCGGCCTCATCCTCGGTTCATCCCCCGTGTTCGCCGTGTGCGGCGTGGGTATCGGCCTGAGAACGATCGGAGGTGTGCGTGGAGACACGAAGACAGCGACCCGGGCCGTGGGCCCTGGCTGTGCTGGGAGGCCTGCTCCTGTCGGCCTGCACGGTCCTGCCGAAGGGCTCGGTGGACATGGACCTGGGCACCAAGCAGCGGGGGATCGCCTCCTGGTACGGCGAGGACTTTCACGGGTGGCTCACGGCCAACGGCGAGCCCTACGATATGCACGAGATGACCGGGGCGCACCGGACCCTGCCCTTCGGGACGGTCGTCCGGGTGACCAACGTGGAGAACGGGCGGAGCGCGCTCGTCCGGATCAACGACCGCGGGCCGTACGTCAACGGGCGCATCATCGACCTTTCCTACGCGGCCGGGCGGACGCTGGAGCTGCTGGGGGCGGGCGTCGCGGCGGTCCAGCTCGAGGTGGTCGGGCAACCCGGCGCGCCGTTCCTGGACGGCCCGATGGCCGTGACGGTCCGTGTGGCCTCGACCCCGGTGCGCCAGGGCGACGAGCGGCGCGGGCCGGCGCGCGAGCCCGGCGAAGTCAAGCGCGAGCGCGGCCTGCCCTTCCAGCCCGGAGACCTGTACCGCGCGCGGCGGTCGCGCCGCGTCGCCGACATCCTCGCCGCGGGCAACCGCCTCTCCGACCCGCCCGAAAGGGCCCTGTTCTGACCGATCATTTCCCCGCAGGCCGCACGCGGAACGTCCGTCCGGGCCCGCCGCGGCGCCGGTTGACAGTCTTCCCGAGCGTCGCATAGACTGAAGCGTTCCGAACGCGGCGGGCATCGGTGCGAGGAGGGAGACAAGGCGTCATGGCGAAGAAGACCGGACCGGAGAACGACGAGACCAGGTTGGCGAAGCGGGTGCGGGAGCGGCTGGCGGGACACGAGAACCCCGAGGGCGACGCGGCGGTGCGGAAGCTGCGCAAGCGGCTGAAGCGGGCCCAGCGCCGCCGCCGGAAGCTCGCGCTCCGCAGGCAACACGCGATGAAGAAGCAGGCGGCGTCGGCGTAAGCCGGCCCGTTCCGGGCGGCGGCGGACCGGGCCCGGTGGGAGGAGAGGGGATGGCGGAAGCGGAGAAGCAGTCCGAGGAGTTCTTCGAGCCGGAGGAAGGCGCGGCGACGGACGCCCACGTGGATCGCGTGGCCGACGCCCTCGCCATGCCTGCCGGTCCGACCGACGCCGAGCAGGCGGAGATCGAGGCCCAGGCCGCCGAGGAGGCCAAGCCGGAAGAAGAGGAGGTCAAGGACGAGGTCCAGATTCAGATCGACCTCCTCAAGGACCCCGACTGGGCGGTCCGCCGCGAGGCGGTCATCACGCTGGGCGAGATGGGCGATGAGCGCTGCGTCGAGCCGCTCGTCCGGGCGCTGCGTGACGGAGACTGGCAGGTGCGGGAGGTCGCGGTCGAGGCACTCGGCCAGGTCGGTTCCCCGGCTGTGGACCTGGTGGTCAAGCAGCTCCGGGACTGGGATGTCCGCAAGTTTGCGATCCGCACGCTGGGCAAGATCAAGGACGAGCGGGTCCTCGATCCCCTGGTCCAGCAGCTCCGCAGCGACGAATTCGGCGAAGACGCCACCGACGCGCTGGTCGAGCTGGGCGAGCCGGCGGTGGAGCGGCTGCTCGAGGCGCTGACGGACAAGGACGAGCGCATCCGCCGCCAGGCCATCATCGCGCTGGGACGGATCGGAGACCGGCGCGCGGTGGACCCCTTGATCGAGATGACGAAGGACAAGGATTGGTTCACGCGGCTGACGGCCGCCGCGGCGCTGGAAAAGATCGGCGACGACCGCGGCCGCGAGGCGATCAAGCCCCTGCTCAACGACCCGGACCTTGTCGTGAAGATGCGGGTGGAGCGGATCCTGGCGGCCTGGAAGAAGAAGGCCGCGAACGCCTGATCGGCCCCCCGGTTAGTCCTCCTTCAGCAGGGCGTCCAGCTCCTGCTGAATCTCATCCAGCCTGGCGCGCGGGATCGCCTTCCCCAGTGTCAGCTCCAGGTGCGCGTCGCGCGCTTTCGCCGCCAGGGACTTCACCCGGGCCGCCTTGCCCCCGCTTCCTTCCGCCTCGACCGCCTTCTGAATCTCCTCGACCGTGTCGGCCAGCTCCTTGGCCGCGGTGCCGTAATTACGGTCCAACAGCTCCGACTTCGCCTGCACGACCTGCGACTTCGCATCCAGGAGCGACTGGCGGAACCGGAAATCCCGCTGCATGCCCAGGGTCTTGTCCACCAGAGAGCGGGACAGGTCCGCGACCGACTTCTGCAGCTCGGGGATGGGCCGTTTGCCCACGTAGTAGCCCGCCGCGAACACCGTGCCCAGCAACGCCAGCATGCCGATCAATTTGAGCATCGTCCGACTCCCCTCGCGATCGTGGTCACCGGAGGCCGGCCAGCGCCTGCGCCAGGCTGCCGGCCGCGGCGATGCGGACCGCCGCATCGCCGTCCTGGAGCGCCTTCTTGAGCAGGGGCACGACGGCGGCGCCGCCGATCCGGCCCAGCGCGCGCGCGGCCGCCCGTCGCGGCTGGGGCTGCTGGTCCTGGAGCAGCGGCTCCAGCAGCGGCAACGCCCGCGTCCCGCGCGGCTGGCCGAGGGCCTGGGCCGCGGCGCTGCGCACCGACGGGTCCGCGTGCGTGGCGAGCGCCGCGGCCACGAGCAGCACGTCCTGGTCGCCCAGGCGCAGGAGCCCCTCGACCGCCCCGGCGCGGACGAGCTCGACGGGGTCGCGCGCGGCCTGCCAGAGCAGGGGGCGCGTGTGCGCGAGGCCGAGGCGGCCGAGCGCGGCGGCGGCGAGGCTCCGGACCTGCGGGCTGTCGTCGCCGAGCAGGTGGGTGAGCGGTCCGGCGCCGGCCGGGTCGCCGAACTGGCCGAGTGCGCCGGCGGCGAAGGCGCGCACGGAGGGGTCGGGGTCGTAGACGGCCTGCGTCAGCACGGGGAGGCTCGCCGGCCGCTTGAGGGCGCCCAGCGCACCGAGCGCGGCCATGCGGGTGTCCGGGTCGGGGAGCGTCGCGGCGCCCTCGAGCTCGTGCAGCGCCGCCGTACGGCCGAGCTTCACGAGGGCGGCCAGGGCGAAGACGTGGGCCGGCCCGTCCTCCCGCCGCGCGATCTCGACGAGGCGGGCGATCAGGGTCCGGTCCTTCGCTCCGCTCGCGCCCAGCGCGTTCAGGGCCGCGATGCGCACGGCGGGGACGGGGTCCTGGAGGGCGCGCTTGACGGCGGCCGCGCCGGCCGCTCCCGCCCGCCCGAGCCCCTCGACGGCCCGCGCCCGTACCATGACGGAGGCGTCGAGCAGCCCATCCTCCAGCAGCGGCAGGACGTCCTTGCCGCCCAACTCGGCGAGCGCGGTGTAGGCGGCGACCCGGACGAACTCGCTGGCATCGCGCGCGTGGCCGGTGATGAGGGCGAGAGCGAGCTGTCGCAGCCACGGCAGGTTGTCCGGTCGGCCCGGGGGTACGAGCCGGGCGTAGAGCGCGAGCGCGGTCTCGGCCCGGCCGAGCTTGAGGTAGCTCTGGAAGCCGGCCTGCAGGAGGTCGCGGGAGGGGGCGAGCTCGGGCGGCAGGGATTCGAGCAGGCGCACGACCCGGTCATAGTCGCCGCGCCGGTAGGCCTCGATCGCTTCCTGCTGGGGTGAGTCGCGCCGCGGCGGAGCGGCCGGCCAGACCGGGCCGACGCCCTGCGGGATGAGCGCCGCCAGGGCGATCAGCGCGAAGGCGATCCGCGCGAAGGCGATCCGCATGAGGCTGAGGAGAGGGCGTCGCTTCACCGGTGGTCGTCAGCGCGGCGTGGTGTCCAGGCCGGCGGCCGGGGCGTAATAGAGGGTCATGTATTCCTTGACCATCCGGCGGGTGCAGAACCGCGGGACCACCGTGCGGATCGCGTCCTTGACCACCTGCATCCAGCCGCGCGGGATGCCGTCCCGATCCCTCGTGTAGTAGAGCGGGACGACGTCCTGCTCCAGGATGCGGTAGAGCTGCTCGGCGTCGTGGAGGTCCTGGGCCTGCGGATCGCCGAGGTGGGCGGAGGAGGGGATCGCCCAGCCGTTGCCGCCGTCGTACCCTTCCTGCCACCACCCGTCCAGCACGCTCAGGTTCGGCACGCCGTTGAGCGCGGCCTTCTGGCCGCTCGTGCCGCTCGCCTCCATGGGCGGGCGCGGGGTGTTGAGCCAGACGTCCACGCCCTGGACGAGGTACTTGGCCATGTGCATGTCGTAGTCCTCGAGGAAGGCGACATGGCCGCCTAGGCCGTGGTCCTTGCAGAAGCTGTAGACTTCGTGGATGAACCGCCGGCCCGGCTCGTCGGCCGGATGGGCCTTGCCCGCGAAGATGATCTGGACCGGGCGCCAGTGGTCCTGCAGGAGGTGCTGCAGGCGCGTCAGCGAGCTGAAGACGAGCGTCGCGCGCTTGTAGGTCGCGAAGCGCCGGGCGAACCCGATGGTCAGCGCCTCCGGGTCCAGCAGCGTGCCGTTGGCGAGGACCTGCGTCGCCTCCAGCCGCCATTGCATCCAGCCGGCGCGGGCGCGCTCGCGGATGAAGCTCATGAGCTTGCGCTTGAGCGCCTGCCGCACGGCCCAGAGCTCCTGGTCGGGGATGTCGGTCACGCGGTGCCAGACTGCCGGGTCGTCGCTCCGGTCGGCCCAGTCGGGGCCGAGGTGACGGCTGTACAGGTGGTTCATCTCCGGCGCCACCCAGGTGGGCACGTGGATGCCGTTGGTCACGCTCCGGATGGGCACCTCCTCCTCGGGCAACTCGGGCCACAGGGCCTTCCACATCCGGCGGGACACGTGGCCGTGCTCGCGGCTGACGGCGTTGACGTGGGAGGCGAGCCGCAGCGCCAGGGCCGTCATGTTGAAGCCGTCCGGCCGCTCCGGATGGCCGCCGAGCGCGAGGAAACGGTCCCGCGACAGTCCGAGCTGGTCCCAGTACCGGTGGAAGTAGCGGTCCATCAGCTCGATCGGGAAGACGTCGTGGCCGGCCGGGACCGGGGTGTGGGTCGTGAAGACCGTGCTGCGACGCACCAGCGCGGCCGCGTCCTCGAAGGCACGGCCAGCCTGGACCAACTCCCGCACGCGCTCGAGGGTGAGGAAGGCCGAATGCCCTTCGTTCGCGTGCCACACCGCCGGCGAGAGCCCGAGCGCGCGCAACGCCCGCACGCCGCCGATGCCGAGGACGATCTCCTGCGACAGCCGGATTTCCTGATCGCCGCCGTAGAGGCGGGCGGACAGGGCGCGATCGTCCGGCGCGTTGTCCGGCACGTCGGTGTCGAGCAGGTAGAGGATCACGCGTCCCACGCAGACCCGCCACACGACGGCGGATACCGTCCGCCCGTTCAGCTCGACCGCGATCCGGCAGGGCGCGCCCGACGGGGTCAGCGCCTGGTGGATCGGGGACTCCATCCGGTTGAAGGGCTCGTACTCGGCCTCCTGCCACCCGTCGGCCGTGATGCGCTGGCGGAAATAGCCCTGCGGGTACATGAACCCCAGGCCCACGAGCGGGATGCCGAGGTCGCTGGCCTCCTTGCAATGGTCGCCGGCCAGGATGCCCAGGCCTCCGCTGTAGATGGGGATGGAGTTGTGCAGGCCGAACTCGGCGGAGAAGTAGGCGACGGTCCGGTCGGCCCCCGCCGGATAGGTCTTGGCGAACCAGGTGCCCTTGGCGTCGAGATAGTCGTCGAAGGCCTTCAGGACCGCCGAGTACTGGCGGACGAAGGCCGGGTCGTGGCCGAGCGCCGTCAGCCGCTCCGGCTTGAGCTCGTGGAGGAGCTTGACGGGGTTATGGTGGCTGAGTCGCCAGAGCGTCGGGTCGAGGTGCTCGAACAGCGCGCGGGCCTGCGGGGTCCAGCTCCACCAGAGGTTGAAGGCGAGCTCCTGCAGACGGGCGAGGGCGCCCGGCAGGGGTGGCGCGGCGGGGCTGGCGACGGACTCTTCGCTCACGCGTCCTCCTTGGTCGATTGCGGGATGATCCGATTGTCCGGCGGATGAGGCGCGGCCCCCCGGCGGGCCGGGGCGGAGGCCCCTGGCCGGCTCAGGCATGGCCGATCTTGTGCCGCGACGCCCAGGCCGCCGTGAAGGCCACGGCGGCGTACCGCTCCCCGAGGATGCGGGTGACGCGATTCATGAGGTGGGTCAGCTCCTGGAGCTGTTGCGGGCGCAGGTCCTGCCTGAACCGGGGATGGAGCCCCCAACGGGTTTCGACCTCTTCCCCCTCCACCGCGGCCATGACGCTCACGAGCTTGATTTCTTCGGGCGCGCCGGACCCCGGCGCGGCAGGCCTCGTCGCGGCGCCCGCCACGGGCGTGGCTCCGGTGGCCGGTTCCCCGGCGTACGCCTGCTCAAAGAGGCCTTGCAGGGCGGGTATCACGGCGCCGGCGCAGAGGGTGGCGGCGGAGAGCACCATGCCGTCGCCCGTCGCGCCCATCAATCGCGCCACCCGCTCCGCGAAGGTTTTCAGGTACTCGTCCTTGGCCTTGCTCTCTTCCGTGACCACGAACTGGAATCGCTCGTAGGTCTGGCGGCTCTCCGTGACGGTCTTGCCGACGGTGAGGATGAATTCCATCTCGTCCGAGTCCGGCCCGAGGGCCGGGGCCAAGACCGCCTTGAGCCGGCTCGTGACCGCGTCCTCCAATTGGTCCATCAGGGCCGGCTGGTCCTGGAGGGGTACGTAGAAGGCCGACAAGCGGTCCACGAGGTTGAAGAAGACCTTCAGGAACTCCAGGTAGATCTCCCACTCGGCCCGTTTCTTGAGCTTGAGCGAGGCCTCCGGGGCGCTCTTCTTGACCATCGTGACGGACTCGCCCGCCACGGCCACCATCAAGGAGGCCAGGTCCCTGAGTATCCTGCTGTGCGGATCGGCTGCGCCCATATCGCCTCGCGAACGGCGCTCATTATATACGAGTCCGGCGCGGCATCCAACCCGTCGCTCGGGCCTGGGCCTCGGCGGGCAGCCCGTGCGGCGGGGCGTCGGCACGGCGACGTTCCGGTGAGCAGGAACCCTTTGCAACGGGTCCGGCCCTGTGCTATTCCTCACGCGCGGTCCCGTCGGTGGGGAGGGGGAGGCCGTCATGGAGATCGGCCGGCGTCGTCTGCGGTCCAGCCTGCCGGCGGGGCTCTGCCTGGCCCTGGCCGCCTGCGCGACCCAGCCGCTGAACTTCACGCTAGAGGTGCCGGCGGCGGTGAACCTCAAGGCGAAGGGGGTGGGGACCCTGGCGATCACGACCTTCGAGGGCCCCGGCGAGCTGGGCCGTCGGGTGACCGATGCGGTGACCGCTCGGCTCGTCGAGCGGCAGTATCTGCGGATCGTCGAGCGCGAACAGCTCCTCGCGCTCGACAAGGAACTGGCGCTCGGCATGACCGGCGTGGTGGACGAGAAGCAGGCGGCCAGGGCCGGCAAGGTCCTGGGCGCGGATGCGCTCCTCCTGGGCAAGGTGGTTCCCAACCCCCAGCACGCCCGGCTGACGATCTCCTACCGGGTGATCAAGACGGAGACGGGAGAGATACTGGCCGCGCGGCAGGTGCAGGTCGGGCTGCCGGAGGCGGCCGGGCGGCATCGGTCGAGGCGGGACGAGCCGCCGAAGCCGGAAGCCATGCCGCGGCTGATCGAGAACGCGGGCCGCCGGTTGGCGGCGGAGCTGGCGCCGCATCCCGTCAAGGTAGAGCGGGTCTTCGAGACGGACGGGCTCTTCGGCGACGGCGGCGTGAAGCAGGGCATCGAGCTGATCAAGGCGAACCGGCCGGAGGAGGCGATCGCCGAATGGGAGGCGGTCCGCGCGCGCGACCCGCGCAACAGCGCGGCTTGGTACAATCTGGGCGTCGCCTACGAATTGCTGAATCGGTACGACAAGGCGGAGCAAGCCTACCGCGCTGCGGAGCGGATCGACCCCAAGCCCCTCTACGTGGAGGCGGTGGGCCATGTGAAGGAAGCCGCCGCGGCACACCATCGGCTGGAAGAGGAACGGTGACCGGCGGGACCGGGCGGTGCCGTCCCTCGCGGGGGTGTTGAAAGGGGAAGCATGGAACGGGAATCCAAGCCCTACGTCTTGCGGCGACCGGCGGACGAGGCGCCGCAGGCGGCCCTGTCCATCGACTATGCCAAGGCCTTGAACCGGCAGCAGCTCGCGGCGGTGACGGCGGCGGATGGGCCCGCGCTGGTGATCGCGGGCGCGGGCAGCGGCAAGACCCGCACGCTCATCTACCGGCTGGCCTACCTGATCGACCGGGGCGTGGACCCGGGCCGGATCCTGCTGCTCACGTTCACGCGCAAGGCCTCGCAGGAGATGCTCGAGCGGGCGGGCGAGTTGATCGGCGCGCGGAGCGAACGGGTCTTCGGCGGGACGTTCCATTCCGTGGCGAACGTGCTCCTGCGGCGCCACGGCCGGCCCATCGGCCTGGAGCCGGGCTTCACGATCCTGGACCGGGGGGACGCCGAGGACCTGCTCAACCTCCTCCGCGGCCAGTTGGGCTTGAGCGAGAAGGACAAACGGTTCCCGCGCAAGGGGACCATCGCGGAGATCTTCAGCAAGTGCGAGAACACGCTCAAGGCCCTCGAGGAGGTGGTCCTGGAGGAGTTCCCGCACTTCGCCGAGCACCTCGATGCGCTGGACGAGCTCAGGAAGGCCTACGAGACCGCCAAGCGCCAGCGGCAGTTGCTCGACTACGACGATCTGCTGGTCAAGCTGCGCGCGCTGCTGGACCAGGACAAGCCGACGCGCGAGACGGTGTCCTCCGCCTATCGCCACATCCTGGTGGACGAGTACCAGGACACCAATCGCCTGCAGGCCGACCTCGTGCGCAAGCTGGCCGCGACCCACGAGAACGTCATGGTCGTGGGCGACGATTCCCAGAGCATCTACCGGTTCCGCGGCGCGACGTTCCGGAACATCATGGACTTCCCCGCGCTGTTCCCCGGGGCGGCGGTCTACAAGCTGGAGGAGAACTACCGGAGCACACAGCCCATCCTCAACCTGGCGAACGAGGTGATCGCCGCGGCGGCCGAGAAGTACACCAAGCGCCTCTTCACCAGGAAGCTGGACGGTCCCCTGCCGGTCCTGGTCCAGGCCGGCAGCGAGAACACCCAGTCGCGGTTCGTGGCCCAGAAGATCCTGGAGCTGCGCGAGGAGGGCGTGCCGCTGGGGGAGATTGCGGTGCTCTTCCGTTCGAGCTTCCATTCCTTCGACTTGGAGATCGAGCTCTCGCGGCGAGACCTGCCCTTCGTGAAGCGGGGCGGGTTCAAGTTCATCGAGACCGCCCACGTGAAGGACCTGCTCGCGCACCTGCGCGTCCTCGAAAATCCCCTCGACGCCGTGAGCTGGAACCGCCTCCTGCTGCTCGTGGAGGGGGTCGGGCCCAAGAAGGCGAAGGACCTGGTCCTGGCCATGACCAAGGACGGCCGCCCCCTCGACCGGCTGCGCGAGGCGGCCGGCCGGACGGGGCGGCTCCGGGACCTGGCGCGGATGCTGGAGGAGGCGGGCCAGGCGGCCGACCTGGGGCCGGCCGAGCAGGTGAACCGGGCCTACGAGTATTACCTGCCGATCCTGAAAGACCAGTACGACGACTATCCGAAGCGGATGCGGGACCTCGAGCATCTCTACGCGATGGCGGAGCGCTACCACCGCCTCGATGAGTTCCTCGCGGACCTGGCGCTCGAGCCGCCGGATGCGAGCGTCGTGGACGTGGAAGCGGAAGATCGGGAGACAGAGCGCCTGGTGCTCTCCACGATCCACTCGGCCAAGGGCCTGGAATGGCAGTGCGTGTTCGTCATCTGGGTGGTGGACGGGCGGTTCCCCTCGGCCTACGCCTTCGGCGCGGAGGAGGACCTGGAGGAGGAGCGCCGCCTGTTCTACGTTTCGGTGACCAGGGCGAAGCGGCACCTCTTCCTCACCTATCCCATCAACGTCTACGACAAGGCCAGCGGCGCGATTCTCTCCAAGCCGACGCGATTCCTGGACGGGATTGACTCCTCCCTCCTGGAGAACTGGAGCCTCGTGGAGGAGGACTCCCGTGAGTCGTGGGGGTAGGCAGCGCCTCGGCCGGCCGGCAGTCCTGGCCTTGGCGCTGGCGCTGCTGGTCGGACCGGCCGTGCCGGCGGAGCGCGCGTCCGGCGAGGGGCGGGGCGGGCCGAAGGGCGCGGCGGCCGGGGCGAGTCCCTGGCGCACCTTGATCGCCCAGGCCGCCGGTCTCGGCCTCCCCACCGGCTTTCTCCGGCTCATTCCCCCGGACTTCGTGACCTTCGAGTTCGGGGACCTGCGCACCTTCGCGGCCGAGTACCATCCGGATGAGCACCGGATGGTGCTGAATCGGAGCCTGTCGTTCAACCGGGCGGGCGGCGTCCTGCGGCCGCTGGCCGGGCTGCCCCACCACGAGGTGAAGACCCTCTACCACGAGCTGTTCCACGCCTACATGGACTTTCTTCAGGCCCGCCCGGAGGCGGCCGACTCCCGCGGGGCGAAGCTCGTGGCCTTTGCCCGCGACGTGCGGGCCTGCCGCTACCAGTACGTCGAGATCACGCCCGTCCAGCAACGGAAGACGGTGACCGAGGAACGGCTGCTGACGGAGCGGGAGGGCTGGGAGGCCTTGAACGAAACCTGGGCCGTCTTCGTCGGCTGGGCGACCTGGACGAAGCTGGAACTTGCCGCCGGCAAGGGAAAGCCCCGGTCCGCCGACACCTGGCGGCAGCGGTTGCGGAAGGCGGACCAGGCCGCGGAGATCGTCGGCTACTACGAGCCGGAGGACCCGGAAGAGCGGGCCGTCACGCACAAGCGCTACCTGGCGCCGCTGCATCGGATCACGCCCGCGGAAGTGGCGATGCTCCTGGAGGTCGTTTTCGAGGAGTCGCCGGAGGAGGCTCGACGGGACGTGTCGGTGATGGAACAGGACCGGCCGCTCCCCAAGGACGCGATGCCCTGCCGGTCGGCGGAGCCCTCCCATGGGTAGGGGAAGCCCCCCGCGATCCCGCACATCGACCGCGGGGCCCAGGCCGAGGCCGCGCGCGAAGGCTCCCGGTAGTTGGAGTCGCAGGCGGAGATGTTCCTGGGCAGGCCGCCGCAATGTCTGTGTCGTCGGGTTCTTGAGCCTGCCCTGGTGGTTCGAAGGTGGGGCGGGGGCGGGGTCCACCGATCCGCTGTTCTCTCTGGTGCTCGCGGCGGTGCGGGGCCACGACATCACGATCCTCGCGCCGAACGTCCTGGAGTTGCTGGTTGGCCCCCCGGAAGAAGAGCTGCAACCGGTGATTCTCCGGAACCTGGCGGCCTCGTTCGAAGGCCATGAGAATTTGACGGGTTTCAGACGAGGCTGACTGGCACCAACGTCCATACCACGCTGCGCTTGGAGTTCGTCCCCGAGCGGCTCATGGGGGAGGCGCAGGGAGTGCTCGATCGCATGCGGGCCCGGCTCGAGGTGCGGATTCCGGCAGCCCAGGTGGTCATCGCGCCCATCAGCCGCTCTTCTGCCCTAACCGGGAAATCCGGCCGCGGCCGTTTCTGTCGGGAGCCATTGGCCCTGGCGGCCCAAGCCGCCAATCTTTCATGGAATTCTGCTTGACAATCCGGAACTTCGCTCGTACAATCCGGCATTTCCTGAGCATGGCCGCTCCGATCTGATCAGTCCCTCGCGTTCCATTGCATTTCCCGGCAACGGGGCGAAGGACTGACGGCGGGGTCGTTTGCTTTGTTGTTCGGGCTTCCCACCGGTCGATTCAGCCACCGCGTGATGTCGAGCTTGAGCGACTACCGATCGTGAAATCCGTCATGGGCAGGTACCCAAGTGGACAAAGGGGGCAGACTGTAAATCTGTTGCCATCGGCTTCCAAGGTTCGAATCCTTGCCTGCCCACCATCCCGTAGCGCAGCGGAGGTCCCGCGGCCCCGTGATCATGCGGGCCGCGGGATCGGCGCTCTGGCGGCCGTGCCGTGTAAAGGGGCGGGCGTAGCTCAGTGGTAGAGTCCCAGCCTTCCAAGCTGGTTGTCGCGGGTTCAAATCCCGTCGCCCGCTCCATAAAGAAAACGTTAAGGCGTGAAACGGTATTCGTGAAGCGTGAAGCGCATGAAAGAATGAGTCCTGGAGATCGCGAAATACGCTTCACGAGTCGCGAACGACGCGCGGCGAAGCTGAAAGGCCCACGTAGCTCAGTCGGTAGAGCACGTCCTTGGTAAGGACGAGGTCACGCGTTCGATCCGCGTCGTGGGCTCCACAAGCGAGGAGAGGCGTATGGCGAAGGCGAAGTTTGAGCGGCGCAAGCCGCACGTGAACATCGGGACGATCGGGCACGTGGACCACGGGAAGACGACGCTGACGAGCGCGCTGACGAAGGTGTGCAGCGAGCGGGGGATGGCGAAGTTCGTCAGCTACGACGAGGTGGCGAAGGCGTCGGAGAGCCAGGGGCGGCGGGACCCGACGAAGATTCTGACGATCGCGATCAGCCACGTGGAGTACGAGACGGAGGCGCGGCACTACGCGCACGTGGACTGTCCGGGGCACGCGGACTACGTCAAGAACATGATCACCGGGGCGGCGCAGATGGACGGGGCGATCCTGGTGGTGAGCGCGGCGGACGGGCCGATGCCGCAGACGCGGGAGCACATCCTGCTGGCGCGGCAGGTGGGGGTGCCGTACATCGTGGTGTTTTTGAACAAGGCGGACAAGGTCGACGACAAGGAGCTGTTGGACCTGGTGGAGCTGGAGGTGCGGGAGCTGTTGACCAAGTACGAGTTTCCGGGGGACAAGACGCCGATCATCCAGGGGTCGGCCATCAAGGCGATGGAGGGGGACCAGTCGCCGATCGGGGTGCCGGCGATTCTGAAGCTGCTGGAGGCCATCGACACGTACATTCCGACGCCGGCGCGGCCGATCGACAAGCCGTTTTTGATGCCGATCGAGGATGTCTTCACGATCAGCGGGCGGGGGACGGTGGTGACGGGGCGGTGCGAGCGGGGCGTGGTGAAGGTGGGGGACGAGGTGGAGATCGTGGGGTTGCGGCCGACGCAGACCACGGTGGTGACGGGCGTGGAGATGTTCCGCAAGGTGCTGGACGAGGGGCAGGCGGGGGACAACATCGGGGTGCTGCTGCGGGGGACGAAGAAGGACGAGGTGGAGCGGGGGATGGTGCTGGCCAAGCCCAAGAGCATCACGCCGCACACGAAGTTCAAGGCGGAGATTTACGTGCTGACGAAGGAGGAGGGGGGGCGGCACACGCCGTTCTTCAACGGGTACCGGCCGCAGTTCTACTTCCGGACGACGGACGTGACGGGGGTGATGCAGTTGCCGGCGGGGGTGGAGATGGTGATGCCGGGGGACAACGTGAGCGTGACGGCGGAGCTGATCGCGCCGATCGCGATGGATCAGGGGCTGCGGTTCGCGGTGCGCGAGGGCGGGCGCACGGTGGGCTCCGGCGTGGTGACGGAAATCGTGGCGTAACGAGGAGCCGGCCGCCTCGGCCGTCGGTCCGAACGGATCGCATGCCGAACGCCGAAGGCTCGGGAGTCTGAGATGCGCGAGATCATTGCCATGGCCTGCACGGCGTGCAAGCAACGGAACTATTCGACGACGAAGAACAAGAAGAACGACCCGGACCGGCTGGAGCGGAACCGGTTCTGCAAGTTCTGCCGGAAGCACACGCCGCACAAGGAAGTGAAGTAGGGGGCGGCGGTCGGAGCGGGTTCCTGGGGGGGCATGGTGTTAACGGCTAGCATGGCGGTCTCCAAAACCGTAGGTCCGGGTTCGAATCCTGGTGCCCCCGCCACCGAGCGTGCTCGGCCGCGCACGCTCCTGCTCGTGCGTGCGCGGGAGGTGCCTTCGCGGCTCGATGAAGAGGTGTTCCCATGTTCAAACGCCTGTGGGCGTCCATCAACGAGTTTCTGAGCGACGTCAGGAGCGAGCTGAAGAAGGTCTCGTTCCCGAGCAAGGCGGAGACCATCGGATCCACGACGGTCGTGATCATCTTTTGCATCATCATGTCGCTGTACCTCTCGGTCGTGGATTCGTTCCTGGTGTGGTTGGTCAGCAAGGTGATCTAGCGGGGACGGCGCGGCCAGGGCTCCGTCGCGGGCCGGGACGCGCGCTCCGTCGCTGCGGGGAAGGGAGACGGCGGGGTGGTGAAGACCGAAGGGACGCAGATGACCAAGAGCTGGTACGTCATCCATACCTACGCGGGCTTCGAGGGGCGGGTGAAGAGCAGCATCGTCGAGCGCGCCAACCAGATGGGGCTCGCCGACCGGCTGGGGCAGGTCCTCGTGCCGACGGAGGATGTCGTCGAAATCAAGGACGGCAAACGCCGGACCTCGAAGCGCAAGTTCTTCCCCGGCTACGTGCTGGTGGAGCTCGAGTCGCCCCTGACCGAGGAGACGCTCCAGCTCATCAAGGAAACGCCGAAGGTCACCGGCTTCGTCGGCGGCGGGGCTCAGCCGATTCCCCTGACGCCGGAGGAGGCGGAGTCCCTGCTCAAGCAGGTGGACGCCGGCACGGCTGCCCCGCGGGAGCAGATCCGCTTCATCAAGGGGGACAATGTCCGGATCATCGACGGTCCCTTCATGGGCTTCAACGGACTCGTGGAGGAAGTGGACACCGACCATAACCGGGTGAAGGTCCTGGTGAGCATCTTCGGGCGATCCACGCCCGTGGAATTGGGATTCTTGCAGGTGGAGCGCATCTAAGCGGTCAGCCGTCGGCGGTCAGCCTCGGGGCGGTGCTGCTCCGGGCCGGGTACGGCGGGCCGACCGCTTCGTGACAGGAGTGAAGACATGGCCAAGGAAGTCGTGACCCAGATCAAGCTGCAGATTCCCGCCGGCAAGGCCAATCCCGCCCCGCCGGTCGGGCCATCGCTCGGGCAGCACGGCGTGAACATCATGGAGTTCTGCAAGCAATTCAACGCGCGGACCCAGAAGGAAGGCGACAGCATCATCCCGGTCGTCATCACGGTGTACAAGGACCGGACCTTCAGCTTCATCACGCGCACCCCGCCGGCGTCGGACCTGCTCAAGAAGGCCGCGGGGGTCATCAAGGGCGCGGGGGTTCCGAACAAGGACCGGGTGGGCGTGATCACCAAGGCCAAGGTGCGCGAGATCGCCAAGCAGAAGATGCCGGACCTCAACGCGGCCGATTTGGACGGCGCGGTCAAGATCATCGAGGGCACCGCGCGCAGCATGGGGATCGCGATTCAAGGGTAGCCCGCCGGTCGGCGGCGGTTCTCTCTCTAAGGAGCGGCACATGGGGAAGATCGGCAAGCGGATGCGGGAGGCGTTGGCCCAGGTGGAGCCGAGGGTCTACGGTCTGAAGGAGGCCGTCGACATGGTGAAACGCCTGGCGCCGGTCAAATTCGACGAATCGGTGGACCTCGCCCTGCGGCTCGGCGTGGACCCCAAGCGGGCGGACCAGATGGTGCGGGGCACGACGGTGCTGCCCCACGGAACCGGCAAAAAGGTGCGCGTGCTCGTCTTCGCCAAGGGCGAGAAGGAGCAGGAAGCGCGCGAGGCCGGGGCGGACTACGTCGGCGCCGACGACCTGATCGAGAAGATCAAGGGCGGCTGGATGGACTTCGACCAGGCGGTCGCGACGCCCGACCTCATGGGCTCGGTCGGCAAGCTCGGCAAGATCCTGGGACCGCGCGGGCTGATGCCCAACCCCAAGACCGGCACGGTTACGTTCGAGGTGGGGAAGGCGGTCGCCGAGACCCGGAAGGGCAAGGTCGAGTACAAGGTCGAGAAGGCTGGCATCATCCAGGTGCCGATCGGGAAGCGGTCGTTCGAGGCCCCGCAGTTGCTGGCGAACGCGCAGGCGATCCTGGAGTCGGTGCTGAAGGCCCGGCCGGCCTCCTGCAAGGGCAAGTACCTGCGGAGTGCCACGATCTCGAGCACGATGGGGCCCGGCATCCGGCTGGACACGGTCGCGATCACGAAGCAGTGGAGCTGACGAGGCCGAAGGGCGAGGAGAGCGTATGAAGAAGGAAGAGAAAGCGTCGGCGGTGGCGGTGCTGCACGAGAAGTTCGCGCGGGCGCGGCTGGCCGTGATGGCCGAGTGCAGCGGGCTGCCGGTGAACCAGGTCACGGAGCTCCGCAAGCAGCTGCGCGGCGCGAAGGCGGAATTTCGGGTGGTGAAGAATACGATGGCCGTCCGCGCGGTCGAGGGCACGGCGTTGGCGGCGGCCAAGCCCTACTTCAAGGGCCCCCTGGCGGTCGTGATCGGCTACGACGATCCGGTGCTGCCCGCGAAGATCCTGCGCGACTTCATCAAGGCCGAGAAGCGCGAGGAGAAGATCCGGATCATGGGCGGCGTCCTGGAGGGCAAGGTGCTTGCGGCGCCACAGGTGGTCGCCGTGGCGTCGCTGCCGACCCGGGACGCGCTGCTCTCGATGCTGCTGTCGGCCATGCAGGGGCCGCTGCGCGGGCTGGTGTTCGCGCTGAGCGGGATGTTGCGGGAATTGGTGGGAGTCATTCAGGCCATTCAGGACAAGAAGAAAGGAGAGGGGGACATGCCGACGAGCGAGAGCAAGCTGTCGAAGGAAGAGTTCATCAAGGCAATCGAGAGCATGAGCGTCCTGGAGCTGTCCGAGCTCGTGAAGGGCCTCGAGGACCGCTTCGGGGTGACCGCGGCGGCGCCGGTGGCCGTGGCGGCGGCTCCGGCCGGCGGCGCGGCGGCGGCCCCGGCGGAGGAGAAGACGTCCTTCGACGTGATCCTCGCCAGCGCGGCGGCGGACAAGAAGATCCAGGTCATCAAGGTCGTGCGCGAGATCACCAGCCTGGGCCTCAAGGAGGCGAAGGACCTGGTCGAGGGTGCGCCGAAGCCGGTGAAGACGGGCGTCGCCAAAGAAGAAGCGGACTCGATCAAAAAGAAGCTCGAAGAGGCTGGCGCCAAGATCGAGGTCAAGTAGGAAGCCGGAGGACGGTCACGCCGGCGGTCCCCCGCCGGCGACGCCTGACGATTCACCGTGGAGGACAACGGCATGTCGGAACCGACAGTCAATGGGACGATCGAGCGCAAGGATTTTTCCAAGATTCGCGCCAACATCGACATCCCAGACTTGATCGAAATCCAGAAGCGCTCCTACGAGCAGTTTTTGCAGATGGAGGTCGAGCCGGAACGTCGGGAAGACAGGGGGTTGCAGGCCGCGCTGACCAGCGTGTTCCCCATCGCCGATTACAACAACACCGCCGTCCTGGAGTTCTCCAGCTACTCGCTCGGGACGCCCAAATACGACGTGCGGGAATGCCTGGAGCAGGGGATGACCTACGCGGTCCCGCTGAAGGTCCGCGTGCGGCTGGTCGTCTTCGACAAGGAGGACAAGGGGCCGAAGAAGCCGGTCCTCGACGTGCGCGAGCAGGAAGTCTACGTGGGCGAGCTGCCGCTGATGACGGAACGGGGGACGTTCATCATCAACGGCACGGAGCGCGTGGTGGTCAGCCAGCTCCACCGCTCGCCCGGCGCCTCCTTCACGCACGACAAGGGGCGGACCCACGCCAGCGGGAAGGTGCTCTATTCCGCCCGCATCATCCCCTACCGGGGCTCCTGGCTGGACTTCGAGTTCGACGCACGCGACATCCTCTACGTGCGCATCGATCGCCGCCGCAAGATGCCGGCGACGATCCTGCTGAAGGCCTTCGGGTACTCCTCGGACGACCTCCTGAAGCTGTACTACCCCGTCGAGGAGATCCGGGTGTCCAAGGGCAAGCTCCTCCGCAAGCTGGACCCCGAGATCCACCACGGCCTCAAGTCCTCCATCGAGGTCACGCAGAAGGGGAGCCGCGAGCCGATCGTCCGGGAGGGGGCCAAGCTGACCAGGACCGTCATCGCGCGCCTGCGCGCCGAGGGCGTGAAGGAGGTTCCCGTCAACCCCGCGGAGCTCGTCGGGCGCGCCGTGCTGACCGAGCTGGTGGATCCGGCGACCAAGGAGAAGATCCTCGACAAGAACCAGCGGCTCACCCAGGCGGCGGTCGAGCGGATCCTGGCGAGCGACGTCGAGAGCTTCAAGGTCATCTACCTCGACAGCACGACGGCCACCCCGGTGATCCTCGACACGCTGGAGATGGAGCGGACGGGGTCGAAGGAGGAGGCGATGGTCGAGATCTACAAGCGCCTCCGTCCCGGCGAGACGCCGTCCATCGAGACCGCCAAGGTGCTCTTCGACAACCTGTTCCACAGCGCGAAGCGGTACGACCTCTCGCCGGTCGGCCGGCTCAAGCTGAACACCAAGCTCGGCCTGGAGTTCCCGCTGGAGCAGCGGACGCTCACGCCCCAGGACATCGTCGAGGTCATCCGCTACCTGGTCAACCTGAAGATGGGCAAGGGTGAGATCGACGACATCGACCACCTGGGGAACCGCCGCGTCCGGTCCGTCGGCGAGCTGCTGGAGAACCAGTTCCGGCTCGGTCTGGTCCGAATGGAGCGGAGCATCAAGGAGCGGATGAACCTGCTGGACATGGAGACGGTCCTGCCGCACGACCTGATCAACGCCAAGCCGGTCGTGGCGGCGATCAAGGAGTTCTTCAGCAGCAGCCAGCTCTCCCAGTTCATGGACCAGACGAACCCGCTGGCGGAGATCACGCACAAGCGGCGCCTGTCCGCGCTGGGCCCCGGCGGGCTGACGCGCGAGCGGGCGGGGTTCGAGGTGCGCGACGTGCACCCCTCCCACTACAGCCGCATCTGCCCGATCGAGACGCCGGAAGGGCCGAACATCGGGCTGATCACCTCGCTCGCCACCTACGCGCGGATCAACGAGTTCGGCTTCATCGAGGCGCCGTACCGCAGGGTCCGCAAGGGGCGGGTCACGGACGAGATCGAATACCTCTCGGCGATCGAAGGCGAGCGGCACTACATCGCCCAGGCGAACACGAAGATGGACGCCTCGGGGCGCATCGTGTCCGAGACGGTCTCCGCGCGGTACGGCGGGGACTTTGTGACGACGACGCCCGACAAGATCGAGTACATGGACGTGTCGCCCAAGCAGGTCGTGAGCGTCGCGACGGCGCTGGTGCCCTTCCTGGAGCACGACGACGCCAACCGCGCCCTGATGGGCTCCAACATGCAGCGGCAGGCGGTGCCCCTGATCCGGACGGACGCGCCGCTGGTCGGCACCGGCATGGAGGCGGTGGTCGCCCGCGACTCCGGCTATGTCGTCCTGGCCCGGCGCGGCGGCGTCGTCGAGAGCGTGGACGCGACGCGCATCGTCGTCCGGGCGGACCCCAGGAAGCGCGAGGAGGGGTCGCGGAAGAGCGACGCGATGCTGGACGTCTACGAAATGGTCAAGTTCCAGCGGTCCAACCAGAACACCTGCATCACCCAGACCCCGATCGTCCGGGTCGGCCAGCCGGTGAAGAAGGGGCAGGTGCTGGCCGACGGCCCGGCCATCGACAGGGGCGAGCTGGCGCTCGGGCGCAACGTGCTGGTCGCTTTCATGCCCTGGGGCGGATACAACTTCGAGGACGCGATCCTGCTCAGCGAGCGCCTCGTCCGCGAGGACGTCTTTACCTCCATCCACATCGAGGAGTTCGAGGTCGAGGCGCGGGATACCAAGCTGGGCAAAGAAGAAATCACCCGCGACATCCCGAACCTCGGCGAGGAGGCGCTCAGGAACCTCGACGAGAGCGGCATCATCCGCATCGGCGCCGAGGTGAAGCCGGGGGACATCCTGGTGGGCAAGGTCACGCCCAAGGGGGAGACCCAGCTCACGCCGGAGGAGAAGCTGCTCCGCGCCATCTTCGGCGAGAAAGCGGGCGACGTGAAGGACACCTCCCTGACGGTCCCCCCGGGCGTGGAGGGGATCGTGGTGGACGTGAAGATCTTCTCCCGCAAGGGGCTCGACAAGGACGAGCGGTCCCGCACGATCGAGAGCGAGGACGTGCTCAAGCTCCAGCGGGACCATCAGGATGAGCTGCGGATCATCGAAGAGGAGAAGAACAAGAAGATCCGCAAACTGCTCCTCGGCAAGGTGGTCGGGCGCGACCTCATGGACCCGGAGTCCGGCGAGGTCATCCTCAAGAAGAAGGGCAAGCTGACGGCGGAGATCCTCAAGCGGCTGTCGGACGAGAACGTCCGGCACATCATCCTGAGCGATCCCGACGAGCAGAAGGCGCTGGAGGAGCTCGAGCGCCAGGCCAAGGAGCAGATTGAAATCCTGCAGACGCTCTACGACGAGAAGGTCGGACGGCTGAGGCGGGGGTACGAGCTGCCGCCCGGGGTGATCAAGCTCGTCAAGGTCTACATCGCGATGAAGCGGAAGATCTCGGTCGGCGACAAGATGGCCGGTCGGCACGGGAACAAGGGCGTCGTCTCGCGCATCTTGCCGGAGGAGGACATGCCGTACCTGCCGGACGGGACGCCGGTCGAGATCGTGCTGAACCCGCTCGGGGTGCCCTCGCGCATGAACGTCGGCCAGATCCTGGAGACCCACCTGGGGTGGGCGGCCAAGGCGCTCGGGATCCACGTCGCGAGCCCCGTGTTCGACGGCGCCTCGGAGAAGGAGATCAAAGACCTGCTCAAGAAGGCGAAGCTGCCGTCGAGCGGGCAGACGACGCTCTTCGACGGGCGGACCGGTGATCCCTTCGGTAGCCCCGTCACGGTCGGGTATATGTACATGCTGAAACTGCACCATCTGGTGGACGACAAGATCCACGCGCGGTCCATCGGGCCCTATTCGCTCGTCACGCAGCAGCCGCTGGGCGGCAAGGCTCAGTTCGGCGGCCAGCGTCTGGGCGAGATGGAGGTGTGGGCGCTGCAGGCGTACGGCGCCGCCTCCACCCTGCAGGAGTTCCTGACGGTGAAATCCGACGACGTGCCGGGCCGCTCCCGGATGTACGAGGCCATCGTCAAGGGCGAGCCGTTCTTGGAGCCGGGCCTGCCGGAGTCCTTCAACGTGCTCGTGAAGGAGCTGCAGAGCCTCGGGCTCGACGTGGAACTGATCAAGGCGAAGGACTGAACAGGCGGGCGGTTTTGAGTTCTCGGTTTTCAGTGTTCGGGTAACGCAACACTCGCCACTCAAAACTTCCGAGGAGGCTACATTGGAAGGCATTTACACCCTGTTCGAGAAGCCGCGCGATTCCGTGTCGTTCGATTCCATGCGGATTCGCATCGCTTCCCCCGAGAAGATCCGCTCGTGGTCCTACGGCGAGGTCAAGAAGCCGGAGACGATCAACTACCGGTCCTTCAAGCCGGAGAAGGACGGGCTGTTCTGCGCGAAGATCTTCGGGCCGATCAAGGACTGGGAGTGCAACTGCGGCAAGTACAAGCGGATGAAGCACCGCGGCATCGTCTGCGACAAGTGCGGGGTCGAGGTCATCCAGTCGAAGGTCCGCCGGGAGCGGATGGGACACATTGAGCTCGCCGCGCCGGTCGCGCACATCTGGTTCCTCAAGGGCGTGCCCAGCCGCATCGGCACGCTGCTGGACATGAGCCTCAAGTACCTGGAGAAAATCCTGTACTTCGAGAGCTACGTCGTCGTGGACCCCGGCGAGACGCCGTTGCGCGAGAAGGAGCTCCTCACGGAGGAGAAGCTCCGCAGCCTCCAGGATGAGCACGGGCTGGGCGCCTTCAAGGCCGGCATCGGCGCCGAGGCGATCCGTGAGCTCCTGCGCAAGATCGACATCACCCAGCTCTGGGACGAACTCCATGCCAAGGCGAAGGTGTCCACCTCGGCCGCGCTGAAGAAGAAGTACGCCAAGCGGCTGAAGGTCATCGAAGCCTTCCGCAAGTCCGGCAACAAGCCGGAGTGGATGATCATGGACGTGATTCCGGTGCTGCCGCCGGAGCTGCGCCCGCTCGTCCCGCTCGACGGCGGGCGGTTCGCCACGTCGGACCTCAACGACCTCTACCGGCGCGTCATCAATCGGAACAACCGACTCAAGCGCCTGATCGAGCTGAAGGCGCCGGGCGTCATCATCCGGAACGAGATGCGGATGCTCCAGGAGGCCGTGGATGCCCTGTTCGACAACGGCCGGCGCGGCCGGGCGATCCGCGGGCCGAACAAGCGGCCGCTCAAGTCCCTGAGCGACATGCTCAAGGGCAAGCAGGGCCGATTCCGCCAGAACCTTCTGGGCAAGCGCGTGGACTACTCGGGTCGGTCGGTGATCGTCGTCGGGCCCGAGCTGCGGCTGCATCAGTGCGGGCTGCCCAAGAAGATGGCGCTGGAGCTGTTCAAGCCGTTCATCTTCCACAAGCTGGAGGAGCGCGGCGCGGCCACCACGATCAAGAGCGCCAAGCGCCTGGTCGAGAAGGAGCGCCCGGAGGTGTGGGACGTGCTCGATGAGGTGATCCGGGAGCACCCCGTGCTCTTGAACCGCGCGCCCACGCTCCACCGGCTCGGCATCCAGGCCTTCGACCCCGTCCTCGTGGAGGGGAAGGCCATCCGCCTGCATCCGCTCGTGTGCGCGGCGTTCAACGCGGACTTCGACGGCGACCAGATGGCGGTCCACGTGCCGCTGTCCGTCGAGGCGCAGATCGAGGCCCGCGTGCTCATGATGTCCATCAACAACATCCTCTCGCCGGCCAACGGCAAGCCGATCGCCGTGCCCTCGCAGGACATGGTCCTGGGCTGCTACTGGCTGACCAAGGAGCGGCCGGGCGCGAAGGGCGAGGGCAAGGTCTTCGCCTCGCCGGAGGAGGTGCGGATCGCCTACGACGCGGGCGAGGTCGAGGAGCACGCCAAGATCAAGGTCCGGATCGACGGCGCGCTGATCGGGACCACGGTGGGGCGTGTGCTGCTGGGAGAGATTCTGCCTCCCTCGATCCCGTTCTCGCACGCCAACCAGCTCATGACCAAGAAGGAGATGACCCGGCTCATCGACACGGTGTACCGGCAGGCGGGCCACAAGGAGACGGTCGTGCTGCTGGACCGCATCAAGGACATCGGCTTCC
Source organism: Candidatus Nitrospira neuquenensis (assembly GCF_979578155.1). Lineage (NCBI taxonomy): Bacteria > Pseudomonadati > Nitrospirota > Nitrospiria > Nitrospirales > Nitrospiraceae > Nitrospira > Candidatus Nitrospira neuquenensis. The sequence continues at coordinate 34,656 of NZ_CEFZDU010000003.1, forward strand.
ACTACGCGACCAAGGCCGGCGTCTCCATCTGCATCGACAACATGCACATCCCGGCCAGGAAGGAAGAGCTGATCAGCCGCGCCCAGCGCGAGGTGAACGAGATCGAGAAGCAGTACGGCGAGGGCCTCATCACCAACGGCGAGCGGTACAACAAAGTGATCGACATCTGGGCCCACGTCACGGAGCAGGTCGCCAACGAGATGATGAAGGAACTCGGCACCGGCGGCGCGGAGAAGAGCCAGGGAGCGTTCAACCCCATCTTCATGATGGCGGACTCCGGGGCTCGCGGCAGCTCGCAGCAGATCCGCCAGCTCGGCGGCATGCGCGGTCTGATGGCGAAGCCGTCGGGCGAGATCATCGAGACGCCGATCACGGCCAACTTCCGCGAGGGCCTGACCGTGCTGCAGTACTTCATCTCGACGCACGGCGCCCGCAAGGGTCTGGCGGATACGGCGCTGAAGACGGCGAACTCCGGCTACCTGACGCGCCGCCTCGTGGACATCTCGCAGGACGTCATCGTCAGCGAGGACGACTGCGGCACGACCGACGGGATCGTGGTGACGGCCCTCGTGGAGGGCGGGGAGATCATCCAGCCGCTCGAGGACCGCATCCTGGGCCGGCTCGCGGGCGAGGACATCCGTGACCCCGTGACCGGCGAGATCATCGTCAAGGCCAACGAAGAGATCGATGAAGAACGGTCGAAGAGCATCGTCGAGGCCGGGGTGGACCGGGTGAAGATCCGGTCCGTGCTGACCTGCCAGTCCCGTCGCGGCGTCTGTCGCCGCTGCTACGGGCGCGACCTCGCCCGCGGCCGGCTGGTCGAGAAGGGCGAGCCCGTGGGCGTCATCGCGGCCCAGTCGATCGGCGAGCCGGGCACGCAGCTCACGATGCGGACCTTCCACATCGGCGGCACCGCGAGCAAGGTCGTCGAGCAGACGGTGCTCGAGGCCAAGCACGCCGGCGCGATGCGGTTCATGAGCTTCGACGCCAAGAAGAACGCCGACGTGCACAACGCGGCCATCGCCGTCCGGAACAAGGAAGGCGAGTGGGTCGTGATGAACCGCAACGCGAAGATCGCGATCTACGACGAGACCGGCCGCGAGCGGGAGAAGTACCCGGTCATGTACGGGGCGAAGATCAAGGTCAAGGACGGCGATCGGGTCGAGATCGGACAGAAGCTCGTGGAGTGGGACCCCTATTCGTTGTTGATCTTGACCGACGTCGGCGGGAAGGTGGCCTACGGCGACATCCTCGAAGGCGTCACGATGAAGGAGGAACTCGACGAGGTCACCGGCCTGTCGCGCAAGGTCGTGATCGAGCACGCGGGGGCGACGCTGCGCCCGCGCATCTCGATCAAGGACGAGGGGGGCAAGACGGCCAAGGTGTCCGGCGCGGCGGCCGTCGCGCGGTATCTGTTGCCGGTCGGCGCCCACATCCTGGTGGAGAAGGGCCAACTGGTCCATCCGGGCGACGTGCTGGCCAAGATCCCGCGCGAAACGACCAAGACCAAGGACATCACCGGGGGTCTGCCGCGCGTGGCCGAGCTGTTCGAGGCGCGCAAGCCCAAGGAGCACGCAGTCATCAGCGAGATCGACGGCGAGGTGTCCTACGCGGGCTTCGTCAAGGGCATGCGGAAAGTGCTGGTGGACAACAAGGTGGGGGACGTGAAGGAGTACTTCATCCCCAAGGGCAAGCACGTCAACGTGCACGAGGGCGACTGGGTGCGGGCGGGCGAGCCGCTGATGGACGGCTCCGCGAACCCCCACGACATCCTGGACGTCCTGGGGCCGAAGGAGCTTCAGAAGTATCTCGTGGACGAGGTGCAGGACGTGTACCGCCTGCAGGGCGTGTCCATCAACGACAAGCACATCGAGATCATCGTCCGGCAGATGCTCCGCAAGGTGCGCATCGAGGACCCGGGGGACACGGAATTCCTGCCGGGCAGCCAGGCCAACAAGTTCGTGTTCGAGGACGAGAACGAGCGGGTGCTGGCCAAGGGCGGCCGGCCGGCGATGGGCAAGCCGGTTCTGCTGGGCATCACCAAGGCGGCCCTCACGACGGACAGCTTCATCTCGGCCGCCTCCTTCCAGGAGACGACGCGCGTGCTGACCGAGGCCGCGATCAACGGCAAGGAAGACCCGCTGCTCGGCCTGAAGGAAAACGTGATCGTCGGTCGTTTGATCCCGGCGGGCACGGGCTTCGCGGAGTACCGCGACACGTTCGTGATCAGCGCGAAAAAGGAAGAACCGATCGTCGCGGTGGACAAGGGCCAACTCGCGGTTCAGCCGGACGCCGAGCCCAGCGAGAAGGCGGACGCGTTGGAAGGATGAAGCGGTCCTCTCTCGTCGTCTTGACAGGAGCGGGAAGGTCCACTATAATCCGCCGGCTTTGGGCAATGCGCCCGTCGTCGAACGGGTAGAGAGGGTGCAAAGAGAGCGATGCCAACGATCAACCAACTGGTGCGGCACGGTCGCCGGCAGGCCGTAGGGAAGACCAAGAGCCCCGCGCTCAAGCGCTGCCCGCAGAAGCGGGGCGTGTGCCTCAGAGTCTATACGTCGACGCCGAAGAAGCCGAACTCGGCGCTCCGGAAGGTCGCGCGCGTGCGGCTGACCAACGGGATCGAGGTCACTACGTATATCCCGGGAGAGGGGCACAACCTGCAGGAGCACTCGATCGTCCTGATTCGCGGCGGCCGTGTGAAGGACCTGCCGGGCGTGCGGTATCACATCGTGCGCGGATCGCTGGACGCCGTCGGGGTGGCCAACCGGAAACAGAGCCGGTCCAAGTACGGCGCCAAGCGTCCGAAGTAGCGTTCGTCGTCCAGTCAATCGTACGGGAGCACCATGCCACGAGGACACGTCGTCGGATTTCGCGAGGGCATCCCCGACCCCCGGTACCGGGACAAGACCGTCGGGAAGTTCATCAACGTCCTGATGTCGTGCGGCAAGAAGAGCACGGCTGAGCGGGTGTGCTATGGCGCCTTCGACCTGATTCAGCAGAAGACGGGCAACGACCCGTTGAAGGTCTTCAAGGCCGCCCTCGACAACGTCAAACCGGTGGTCGAGGTGAAGTCGCGCCGGGTCGGCGGGGCTTCCTATCAGGTGCCGGTGGAGATCCGGCCGGTTCGGCGGCAGGCGCTGGCCTTCCGCTGGATCGCCCTGTACGCCAAGTCCCGAGGCGGCAAGAGCATGCAGGAGAAGCTGGCCGGGGAGTTGCTGGACGCCGCGAACAACACGGGCGCGTCGGTCAAGAAGAAGGAAGATACGCATCGGATGGCGGAGGCGAACAAGGCCTTCGCGCACTATCGCTGGTAGCCTGGTCGTTCTTGTGCTGCAGTTGGGCCACGCTGCGGACTGACAGGCGGTCCTTGTTGCCGGCCTGGCCTGCGGAGTGGCGCTGCAGCATATTGTTTTTCTGGAGGGCTCGTTTTGGGCAGGTCGCATCCCCTCGATCGCACGCGGAACATCGGCATCATGGCCCATATTGATGCCGGGAAGACCACGACCACCGAGCGGATCCTCTACTACACGGGGGTCTCCCATCGGATGGGCGAGGTGCACGACGGCGCGGCCACGATGGATTGGATGGAACAGGAGCGGGAGCGCGGCATCACCATCACGGCCGCCGCGACCACCTGTTTCTGGAAGGACCACCGGATCAACATCATCGACACGCCGGGCCACGTGGACTTCACCATCGAGGTGGAGCGGTCCCTGCGCGTGCTGGACGGCGCGGTCGCGGTGTTCGACTCCGTGCAGGGGGTGGAGCCTCAGTCCGAGACGGTCTGGCGGCAGGCGGACAAGTACCGCGTCCCGCGCATCGCGTTCATGAACAAGATGGACCGGATCGGCGCTGACTTCTACGCCGGCGTTCAGTCGATGGTGGACCGGCTCGGCGCCGTGCCGGTTCCGATCCAGCTTCCGATCGGGCGTGAGGCCGAGTTCCGCGGCTCCGTGGACCTCGTCCGGATGAAAGCCTACTACTACGACGATGAGACTCTCGGCGCCAAGTACGAGGTTCGCGACATCCCGGCCGACCTGCTCGATCTTGCCGGGGAGTACCGCGAGAAGATGATCGAGGCCTCGGCGGAGCACGACGAGCGGACCCTCGAGAAGTACTTAAACGGCGAGCCGCTGACGGAGGAGGAGATCATGCGCGCCCTCCGCGCCGGGACGATCGCCATGAAGATCACCCCCGTCATCTGCGGCTCCGCCTTCAAGAACAAGGGCGTGCAGCAGCTCCTGGACGCGGTGGTGGACTACCTGCCCTCGCCGCTGGACATCCCGCCGGTGGTCGGGGTGGATATGGTTACGGGCAAGGAGGTCAAGAGAGCCGCGAGCGACGATGAACCCTTCGCCGCGCTGGCGTTCAAGATCATGACGGATCCCTTCGCGGGGCAGTTGACCTATTTCCGCGTCTACTCCGGCACCCTGACGACGGGCAGCTACGTCTACAACGCCACCAAGGGCGCCAAGGAGCGGATCGGCCGGTTGCTCAAGATGCACGCGAACAAGCGCGAGGAAATCGACGTCGTCTACGCGGGCGACATCGCCGCCGCGGTCGGCCTCAGGGGGACCACCACCGGCGACACGCTCTGCGACGAGAAGAAGGCGGTGTTGCTCGAGGTCATGAAGTTCCCCGAGCCGGTCATCGCCATGGCGATCGAGCCCAAAACCAAGCAGGATCAGGAGAAGCTCGGCTTTTCCCTCCAGAAGCTCGCGCAGGAAGATCCCTCCTTCCGGGTGCGTAACGACGAGGAAACGGGGCAGACCATCATCGCGGGCATGGGCGAGCTGCACTTGGAGATCATCGTGGACCGTCTGCTGCGCGAGTTCAAAGTGGAGGCGAACGTCGGGAAGCCCGAGGTGGCCTACCGCGAGACGATCCGCGCCAAGGGCAAGGCCGAGTCCAAGTACATCAAGCAGACCGGCGGGCGCGGCCAGTACGGCCACGTGGTGCTGGAGGTCGAGCCGCTCGCGGGATCGGAGGCGGGCTTCGAGTTCGTGAACAAGATCGTCGGCGGTGCGATTCCCCGTGAATATATCCCGGCGATCGAAAAGGGCGTGAAGGAGCGGATGGAGGCCGGCGTGCTCGCCGGCTATCCGGTGCGGGACGTCCGCGTCACGGTCCTCGACGGCTCCTACCACGAAGTGGACTCCAACGAGATGGCCTTTAAGATCGCCGGCTCCATGGCGTTCCAGGACGCCTGTAAGAAGGCGGACCCGGTCCTCCTGGAGCCCATCATGAAGGTCGAGGTGTTGGTCCCCCAGGAATACATGGGCGACGTCATCGGCAACCTCAACAGCCGACGCGGGAAGATCCAGGGCATGAAGGTGCGGGCGGGTTCCCAGGCCGTCGAGGCCGCGGTGCCGCTCGCGGAGATGTTCGGGTACGCCACCGATCTGCGCTCGCGCACCCAGGGGCGTGCGACGTACAGCATGGAGTTCGACCGCTACGAGCCGGTCCCGAAGCAGATCGCTGAACAGATCATCGCCAAGAATCGAGGCGAGTGAGTGAAGGAGGATCGATATGGCGAAGGCGAAGTTTGAGCGGCGCAAGCCGCACGTGAACATCGGGACGATCGGGCACGTGGACCACGGGAAGACGACGCTGACGAGCGCGCTGACGAAGGTGTGCAGCGAGCGGGGGATGGCGAAGTTCGTCAGCTACGACGAGGTGGCGAAGGCGTCGGAGAGCCAGGGGCGGCGGGACCCGACGAAGATTCTGACGATCGCGATCAGCCACGTGGAGTACGAGACGGAGGCGCGGCACTACGCGCACGTGGACTGTCCGGGGCACGCGGACTACGTCAAGAACATGATCACCGGGGCGGCGCAGATGGACGGGGCGATCCTGGTGGTGAGCGCGGCGGACGGGCCGATGCCGCAGACGCGGGAGCACATCCTGCTGGCGCGGCAGGTGGGGGTGCCGTACATCGTGGTGTTTTTGAACAAGGCGGACAAGGTCGACGACAAGGAGCTGTTGGACCTGGTGGAGCTGGAGGTGCGGGAGCTGTTGACCAAGTACGAGTTTCCGGGGGACAAGACGCCGATCATCCAGGGGTCGGCCATCAAGGCGATGGAGGGGGACCAGTCGCCGATCGGGGTGCCGGCGATTCTGAAGCTGCTGGAGGCCATCGACACGTACATTCCGACGCCGGCGCGGCCGATCGACAAGCCGTTTTTGATGCCGATCGAGGATGTCTTCACGATCAGCGGGCGGGGGACGGTGGTGACGGGGCGGTGCGAGCGGGGCGTGGTGAAGGTGGGGGACGAGGTGGAGATCGTGGGGTTGCGGCCGACGCAGACCACGGTGGTGACGGGCGTGGAGATGTTCCGCAAGGTGCTGGACGAGGGGCAGGCGGGGGACAACATCGGGGTGCTGCTGCGGGGGACGAAGAAGGACGAGGTGGAGCGGGGGATGGTGCTGGCCAAGCCCAAGAGCATCACGCCGCACACGAAGTTCAAGGCGGAGATTTACGTGCTGACGAAGGAGGAGGGGGGGCGGCACACGCCGTTCTTCAACGGGTACCGGCCGCAGTTCTACTTCCGGACGACGGACGTGACGGGGGTGATGCAGTTGCCGGCGGGGGTGGAGATGGTGATGCCGGGGGACAACGTGAGCGTGACGGCGGAGCTGATCGCGCCGATCGCGATGGATCAGGGGCTGCGGTTCGCGGTGCGCGAGGGCGGGCGCACGGTGGGCTCCGGCGTGGTGACGGAAATCGTGGCGTAACGAGGAGCCGGCCGCCTCGGCCGTCTGGCTGAGCGCGTCGGGCTGGGAGTGTGAACGTGGTGAAGGTCGATCAGCGCATCAGGATCAGGCTCAAGGGGTTCGACTACCGGGTGCTGGACCAGTCGGTGGCGGAGATCGTCGAAACGGTCCGCCGCAGCGGGGCCAAGGTCGCCGGCCCCATTCCGCTCCCGACTCGGATCGAGAAGTTCACCGTGCAGCGCTCGACGCACGTGGACAAAAAGTCGCGGGAGCAGTTCGAGATCCGCACCCACAAGCGGCTGCTCGATATCATGGAGCCGACCCCCGAGACGATGGATGCCTTGATGAAGCTGAACTTGGCGGCCGGCGTGGACGTGGAAATCAAACTCTGAGCATACGATGACGAACGGACTGTTGGGGAAGAAGCTGGGGATGACCCAGGTCTACGACGGGGAGGGGCGCCTGACGCCGGTCACGGTGATCGAGGCCGGGCCATGCCGCGTGTCGCAGGTGAAGACCCGCGAGCGCGACGGGTATGAGGCCGTCCAGCTCGCCTGGGGCGAGACGAAGGAGCGGCGCGTGACCAGGGCCGTCCTCGGGCACCTGAAGGCGGCCCAGGTCCCTCCGAGCCGGCGGATGAAGGAATTCAAGAAGCTGGGCGAGGTCCAGGTCGGACAGGTCGTCAAGGCCGACCTCTTCCGGCCCGGCGAGCTCGTGGATGTCGAAGGGATCTCCAAGGGCAAGGGTTTTCAAGGGGTCATCAAGCGCCACCACTACAACGGCGGTCCCGAGACCCATGGCTCGATGTTCCATCGGGCCCCGGGGTCGATCGGGAGCAGCGCCTACCCGTCGCGGGTGTGGAAGAACAAGACCCTCCCCGGGCACATGGGAAGCGAGCGCGTCACGGTGCAGGGCCTGACCGTGGTCGAGGCGCGGCCGGAGGAGAACCTTCTGTTCATCAGCGGCGCGGTGCCGGGGCCGACGGGCGGCGCGGTGATCGTGCGGAAGTCGAAGAAGGGCTAGCGTATGCCGAGCGTGCAAGTCATCGACGTTCACGGACAGAAGGTGGGCTCGGTCGAGCTGCAGGAAGCCGTGTTCGGCGTGCCGCCGGCCGCCGGACTGGTGCACGAGGCCGTTGTGATGCAGCGGGCCTGCGAGCGCCAGGGCACGGCCGCGACGCGTACCCGCGGCGAGGTCAGCGGGTCCGGCAAAAAGCCCTGGAAGCAGAAACATACCGGGCGGGCGCGAGCCGGGTCCATCCGCTCGCCGCTCTGGCGGCACGGCGGCACCGTGTTCGGGCCCCAGCCGCGCCGCTACGCCTACGCCATTCCCAAGAAAAAGTACCGGGCGGCGCTCCAGGGCGCGCTCTCGGCCAGGCTGGCGGACGGCGGGATCGTGGTCGTGTCCGACCTCCCGCTGCCGGAGCCCAAGACCCGCCTGCTCGCCAAGACCCTGGCGCAGCTCGGGGTCAAGGGCGACGCGCTGATCGTCGGGGCTGGCAGCCGCGTGGAGCTCGAGCGGGCCGCGCGGAACCTGGCGGGCGTGAAGGTGGTCGCCCCCGAGGGGTTGAACGTCTACGACGTGCTGCGGTACCCGACGATCGTCATCCCCGAGCGCGAGCTGGCGCGCGTGCAGGAGGTCTGGTCATGAAACGGGAGCCCTACGACGTGCTGATCCAGCCTCTGCTGACCGAGAAGATCACCGCGATGCGGGAGACGCACAACAAGGTGGGCGTGCTCGTGCACCGGGACGCGAACCGGGTCCAGATCAAGCAAGCCGTCGAGGCCGCCCTCAAGGTGCGGGTCGAGCGGGTCAACGTGATGAACGTCATGGGCAAGACGAAGCGTCTGGGGCGGTTTTCCGGCAAGCGGCCCGACTGGAAGAAGGCGATCGTGACCCTGAAGGCCGGCGAGAAGCTGGAGCTGTACGAGAGCGTGTAGGGAGCGCCCGGGTGGTCCGGCGGGCCGCCCGAGGCATCGAGGAGACGCATGGCCCTGAAACAATACAGACCGACCTCGCCGGGCCGTCGCGCCATGACGGTGCTGGTCGACCCGGACCTGAGCGCGAAGGCTCCGGAGAAGCGACTCACCAAGTTCCACCCGCGATCCGGTGGACGGAACAACGACGGCCGCATGACCATCCGCTTCCGCGGGGGCGGCCACAAGCGGCTCTACCGCACGGTCGATTTCAAGCGGGACAAGGTGGGCGTGCCCGCCCGCGTCGCCGCCATTGAGTATGACCCCAACCGCTCGGCGAGGATCGCCCTGCTGCACTATGCCGACGGGGACAAGCGGTACATCCTCGCGCCGGTCGGCCTGGCGGTCAACGACACCGTCCAGGCCGGTCCCGCCGCCGACGTCAGGCCGGGGAATGCGCTGCCCTTGGCGAACATGCCGCTCGGGACGACGATCCACAACATCGAGCTCAAGCCGGGCAAGGGCGGACAGCTCATCAGGAGCGCGGGGGGCTTCGCCCAGGTGATGGGCCGGGATGGCGGGTACGTGCAGGTCCGGCTGAAGTCGGGAGAGATGCGGCGGATCCTCGGCGCGTGCATGGCCACGGTCGGCCAGGTCGGCAACCTGGACCACGAGAACGTGTCGATCGGGAAGGCCGGGCGGTCGAGGTGGCGGGGCAAGCGTCCCCACGTGCGCGGCGTCGTGATGAATCCGGTCGACCATCCGCACGGCGGCGGAGAGGGCAAGTCCGGCCAAGGCAACCCCCATCCCGTGTCGCCCTGGGGGCTGCCCACCAAGGGCTACAAGACGCGCAAGAACAAGGCGACGGACAAGTTCATCATCGCCCGACGCAAGAAGGGCAAGCGATAGTCGGCGGCTGAGGAGCACCCTATGCCCAGGTCAGTGAGCAAGGGCGCGTTCGTTGACGCCCACCTCATCAAGAAGGTGGAGCAGATGAACGCGGCCAACGAGCGGAAGATCATCAAGACGTGGTCGCGCCGCTCCACCGTGGTGCCGGACATGATCGGCCATACCTTCGCGGTGCACAACGGCAAGAAATTCATCCCCGTGTTCGTCACCGAAAACATGGTCGGCCACAAGCTGGGCGAGTTCGCGCCGACCCGGCTGTTCAAGGGACATGGGGCCGCCAAGACCGAGAAGGCCGTCGCCCTGAAATAAGAGCCGTGAGGCGTCGTTCGCGGAGCGCGGGTGGCTTCGAGTCCGTGCGGGACGCTTTGCGAGGCACGAGGGACGAGAATGGCAGAGGCAAAGGCGATTCTACGATACGTGCGGATCGCGCCCAGGAAGGCGCGCGCGGTGGTCGAGTTGATCCGCGGGCGGCAGGTGCCGCAGGCGCTGTCCGTGCTGCGGTACACGCCCCGCGCGGCGGCCAAGGTCGTCGAAAAGGTGCTGCGGTCGGCGGTGGCGAACGCCGAGCAGAAGGAGCTGGGGGACGCCGACTCCATGGTGGTCGCCAGGGCCTACGTCGACGGCGGCCCCGTGCACAAGCGTTTCCGCGCGCGGTCCATGGGCCGGGCCAACGCCGTGCACAAGCGGACGAGCCATATCACGGTGGTCGTGGCCGCGGCCTCCGAGCGCGCCAGGCCGGCGCGCGGGTAGGAAGAAGAGAACCGGCAACGAACGGCAGGGAGCCTATGGGACAGAAGACGAATCCGATCGGGTTTCGGCTCGGGTACAACCGCACGTGGAGCTCGCGTTGGTACGCGCGAAAGGACTTCGTGAAGCTCCTCCACGAGGACATCAAGATCCGGCGGATGGTGAAGCAAAAGCTCTACCACGCGGGGGTGTCCCGCGTGGAGATCGAGCGCTCGGGCGACCAGACCCGTGTCATCATCCATACGGCCAGGCCGGGGATCATCATCGGGCGGAAGGGCGCCGAGGTGGATAAGCTCAAGGCTCAGCTCGAGAAGCAGTACGGCAACACCGTCTACATCACCGTCAAGGAGATCAAAAAGCCCGAGCTCGACGCCCAGCTTGTGAGCGAGAACATCGCGGTCCAGCTCGAGAAACGCGTGGCCTTCCGGCGCGCGATGAAGCGGAGCGTCGCGGCCGCCCTCCGGCTCGGCGCGCAGGGGATCCGGATCAACTGCGCGGGGCGGCTGGGCGGGGCGGAAATCGCCCGCACGGAGTGGTATCGGGAGGGGCGCGTCCCGCTCCACACGCTGCGCGCGGACATCGATTTCGGGTTCGCCGAGGCCCACACCACGATGGGACAGATCGGGGTGAAAACCTGGATCTACAAGGGCGAGCATCTGCCCGAGCAGGGTCAGAAGGCTGAGGGCGTGTTTGACCGCAAGTAGCCCGGCGCGTTCAGAGGATCGGCGAGGAGAGCAGCCGTGTTAGCACCGAAGAAGGTCAAGTTCCGGAAGATGCAGAAGGGGCGGATGAACGGGAAGGCCTATCGGGGGAGCCAGGTGACCCTCGGCGAGTTCGGCCTGAAGGCGCTGGAGCCGGGGTGGGTCACGAGCCGCCAGATCGAGGCCGCCCGTATCGCCATCACCCGGCACGTCAAGCGCGGTGGTCAGGTGTGGACGCGCATCTTCCCCGACAAGCCCATCACCAAGAAGCCGGCTGAAACCCGAATGGGGAAGGGGAAGGGGAACCCCGAGTATTGGGTGGCGGTCGTCAAGCCCGGGCGGATTCTTTACGAGATGGACGGAGTGACGCCCGAGGTGGCCAAAGAGGCCCTGCGGCTGGCCGCTCACAAGCTGCCGGTTGCGACGAAGTTCGTGACGCGCGGCGCGATCTGACGTGACGGCGGGGAACGACGCCCGAGGAGCACGGTCATGGACCTGAAGGACATGAGGAACGCCGAGCCGGTCGAGCTAAAGGAACGGGAGCGGCAGCTCAAGCAGGAGCTCTTCAACCTGCGGTTCCAGCTGGCGACGGGGCGGATCGAGAATCCGATGCGGATCCGTCAGGCGAGGCGCGAGTTGGCCCGTCTGAAGACGGTCCTGCGCGAGCGCCGGTCGAACCCGGCGGCGGCCGCCGGACCACAACAGTAGGGGATGTACGGCATGAGCGGGAGCGAGAACCGTCGGCGGACCTGGGTGGGCAACGTCGTCAGCAACAAGATGAACAAGACGGTGGTGGTGGCCATCGAACGGTTCGTGCCCCATCCCGTGTACCGCAAGATCATGCGACGGGTGACCAGGCTGAAGGCGCACGACGAGCAGAACGCCTGTCAGGTCGGCGACCGGGTCAAGCTCATCGAAACCCGTCCGATCAGCAGGGAGAAGCGCTGGCGGGTCGTCGAGATCGTGCGGCGGGGGCCGGCGGAGGCGGGAGCGAGCCCTCGACCCTAGGCGATCGCCCCGAGGGGTCCGTCACGTCCGCTGAACACGGGAGCCTCTGGAAGGAACGACCATGATTCAGAACTACACGTACATGGATGTCGCCGACAACTCCGGCGCGAAGCAGGTGATGTGCTTCCACGTGCTGGGAGGCTCCAAGCGCCGGTACGGGTCCCTCGGCGACGTGGTGGTCGTCGCCGTGAAGGAAGCGATTCCCCAGGCCACGGTCAAGAAGGGGGACGTCAGCAAGGCGGTGATCGTGCGGACCACCAAGGGCGTCCGCCGTGAGGACGGCTCATACATCAAGTTCGACCGCAACGCCTGCGTGCTGATCAACGCCCAGCGGGAGCCGATCGGGACTCGGATCTTCGGGCCCGTCGCCCGGGAGCTGCGCTGGAAGAAATTCATGAAGATCATTTCGTTGGCCCCAGAGGTTCTGTAGGGCCGTCGGAGGAATCGACCGTGGAGGCGTTGGCGAAGACCAAGATCAAGAAGGGCGACACCGTCATGGTGATCGCCGGCCGGGAGCGGGGCAAGACCGGCAAGGTGTTGTCGCTGGACCTGGAACGGGGCAAGGTGGTGGTCGAGAAGTTGAACATCATCAAGCGCCACACCAAGCCCAACCAGAAGAACCGGCAGGGCGGCATCCTGGAGCGCGAGGCGCCGGTGGCGCTGTCCAACGTTCTGCTCTACTGCGCGAACTGCCAGAAGCCCGTGCGGGTCGGTATCAAGCTGACCGACGACGGCCGGCGGCTTCGGGTCTGCAAGAAGTGCCGGGACACCGTCGAGAAGGCCTGAGGAGCGGAGATGGCGAAGGCTGAGAAGGGCACCGAGAAGAAAACGGCCGGGAAGAAGGAGGCGGGCGCCGTCAAGGAGGCTCCCCGGAAGGCGGCGGAGGGCGAGAACGGCGCGCACGCGGTCCCCCGCCTGAAGGAACTGTATCGCAACCAGGTCGTACCGGCCCTGATGAAAGAGTTCGGTTATCGTAACCCGATGCAGGTGCCGCGCCTCGACCGGATCGTGCTGAACGTCGGCATGGGGGAAGCGATCCAGAACGTGAAATTGCTGGAGAGCGCGGTCGCCGAGCTGGCGCTGATCTCCGGCCAGAAGCCGGTCGTGACCAAGGCGAAGAAGGCGATCGCCGGGTTCAAGCTCCGTGCGGGTATGCCCATCGGTGCGAAGGTCACGCTCCGGAGCGACCGCATGTTCGAGTTCCTGGACCGGCTGGTGAGCCTTGCTCTGCCCAGGATCAGGGACTTCCGCGGGGTGTCGCCCAAGGCCTTCGACGGACGCGGAAACTACACCCTCGGGCTCAAGGAACAGTTGATCTTCCCGGAAATCAAATACGACAGCGTCCAGTCCATTCACGGGATGGATATCACCATCGTGACGACAGCCAAGACCAACGATGAAGGGAAGGCGCTGCTCCGGCACCTGGGCATGCCGTTCAGGGCCTGATCGGGGCAGGAGGCGTCGCCCTGGCCGGGGCTCGACCGAGAAGGGGAGAAGACGAGTGTCACGTAAAGCGTTGCGGAACAAGGCGGCCAGCCAACAGAAGTTCAAGGCGCGGGCCTACAACCGCTGTCCGCTCTGCGGCCGCGTGCGGGGCTTCCTGCGCCGCTTTCGGATGTGCCGCATCTGTTTCCGGTTTCTGAGCCTCCGGGGCGAGATTCCCGGCGTCACGAAGGCGAGCTGGTAGGGAGCAGTCAGTCAGGGCGTGTCGGGCCGTCGGTCGCGGGACCGCCGCGGCTCTCGGCGATCCGACCGGATGCACCGGCGGCGCGCCGACCGGCTCGCAGCCGAGGGTCCGACACGAAGCGCGTCACACTCAGCATTGGATTGAAGACCATGGTCACCGACCCGATTGCCGATTTACTCGTCCGGATCCAAAACGCCTCGCGACGCGGACATGACGCTCTTCTGATGCCGGCCTCTCGGTTGAGGGCCGAGGTGCTCCGGGTGCTCAAGGCCGAGGGGTTCATCGCCGATTTCGAGCGGACCGACGCAAACGGCCACCCCGCCCTCCGCGTGCAGCTTCGCTATGTCGCCGAGGGGCAGCCGATGATCACGGGAATGAAGCGGGTGAGCAAGCCGGGGCGCCGGGTCTACGTGGGGCGGCGCGATATTCCGACGGTGCGCGGAGGCATGGGGATCGCGATTCTCTCCACCTCCAAGGGGGTCATGACCGACGAGGAGTCGAAGCGGGCCAGCCTCGGGGGGGAAGTGCTCTGTCAGGTCTGGTGAAGGCGGCGGACTGGCGATGAGTCTGCAGGAAGGTGCGGCATGTCTCGGGTAGGACGGAAACCAATTCCCATCCCGGCCGGTGTCGAGGTCAAGGTGGACGACCGGCTGGTGTCGGTAAAGGGCGCGCTGGGCACGCTGCAGTGGCGTCTGGAGCCCGGCATCTCCGTGGCGGTGGCGGACGGGCACGTGCAAGTGACGCGGTCTCGCGACGATGCCCCCCTGCGGGCGTTGCACGGACTCACCCGTGCGGAGTTGAGCAACATGATCCTGGGTGTGACCAAGGGCTACGAGCGGACGCTCGAGATCACCGGCGTCGGCTACAAGGCGCAGGCACAGGGAAAGACGCTGAGCATCAACGTCGGCTACACGCACCCGGTCGTCGTCGACATCCCCTCCGGCATCGAGACCAAGGTGGACAAGCAGACCGTCATCACGATCAAGGGCGTGGACAAGCGGGCGGTGGGCCAGTTGGCAGCGAACCTGCGCGGCATCAAGGTGCCCGACGTGTACAAGCAGAAGGGGATCCGGTATGCCGGTGAAACCCTCCGGAAAAAGGAAGGGAAGACCGGGAAGTAAACGGTGGCCATGAAGACTCTCGAGAAAAGAGACAAGCTCCAACGGAGACGGCGACGGGTGCGGCAGCGGGTCGTCGGGACCCCGGCGCGGCCGCGGCTCAACGTCTACCGCAGCAAGGGGCACATCTACGCCCAGATCATCGACGACACGGTCGGCCGGACCCTCGCGGCGGCCTCGACGCTGGAGGCGACCCTGCGCGCGTCGCTCAAGAGCGGCGGGACGATCGCGGCGGCCACGGCGGTCGGGAAGCTGCTGGCCGATCGGGCGAAGGCCGCCAACATCACCGCGGTGGTCTTCGACCGCGGCGGGCGTCAATACCATGGGCGGGTCAAGGCTCTCGCGGAGGCCTCTCGCGAGGGCGGGTTGAAATTTTAGCCGGGGACGAGGGACAGGACCGGGGATGACCCGGGGCGAACGGCCATCCTGCGCCTCCCCTGAGCCTTCACTGCGGGGAAACGAGCGTGCGAGTCAATCCCGAGGAGCTGAACCTCAAGGACAAGGTCGTCTTCATCAACCGGGTCGCCAAGGTGGTCAAGGGCGGCAAGCGGTTCAACTTCTGCGCCCTGGTGGTGGTCGGGGACGGGCAGGGGTGGGTTGGTATCGGCAAGGGCAAGGCGGCCGAGGTGCCGGTCGCGATCTCCAAGGCTGTGCAACAGGCCAAGAAGCACCTCGTCCGCGTCCCCCTCAAGGAAGACACGATCCCCCACGAGGTCCACGGTCTGTTCGGGGGCGAGCACGTGCTGCTCAAGCCGGCCGCGCCGGGGTCGGGCATCATCGCCGGCGGGGCCGTGCGGGCGGTCGTGGAGCTGGCGGGAGCCAGGAACATCATCGCGAAAACCCTCGGGCGCGGAAATCCGTTCAACACGGTCAGGGCCACGCTGGACGGTCTCCAACAGCTCCGCGATCCCCAGGAGGTGACGAGGATCCGGAGGGCCGGGCTGCAACAGGTGGGATGAGCATGGCGAAGGTTGGGAGCACGGGCGCTGAGTTGACGATCACGTTGAAACGGAGCCCGATCGGGACGCCGGTTTCACACCGGCTGGTGCTGCGGGGCCTGGGACTCCGCAAGGTGCGGGGGACCGTCACGAGGCCGGATACCGCCCAGGTCCGGGGCCTGATCCGAAAGGTCTCCTACCTCCTCGAGGTGAAGCCACGATGAGATTGCATGACCTGGCGCCCGCGCGCGGGGCCACGAAGAAGCCGAAGCGCATCGGTCGCGGGCCGGGCTCCGGCCACGGCAAGACGGCCACGAAGGGACACAAGGGGTTGCTCGCCCGCTCCGGCGGCGGGAAGGGCCCGGGGTTCGAGGGTGGCCAGATGCCCCTGGTGCGGCGCGTCCCGAAGTACGGGTTCACCAACCCGTTTCGGATCACCTACTCGGTCGTCAACCTGAAGGCGCTGGCCGCGTTGAGCGACATGAGCGAAGTCACACCGCAAGCCCTGGTCAAGGCCGGGGTGGTGAAGAACAAGACGAGGCCCATCAAGATCCTGGGAGACGGGGAGCTGGGGCGTCCCCTGGTCGTCCAGGCGCACAAGTTCAGCAAGTCGGCCGTGGAGAAGATTCAGGCGGCGGGAGGAAGGGCTGAGGTCATCGCCGGTGTTTGAGCGACTCTTCACGAGCGTCCAGAACATCTTCAAGATCCCCGAGCTGCGCCTCCGCATCCTCTTCACCCTGACGATGTTGGCGGTGTACCGGGTCGGGGCGCATATCCCCACGCCGGGCATCAACAACGAGGAGCTCTTCGCGTTCCTGCAGAAACAGGGCGGGTCGCTGCTCGGCTTTCTGGACATCTTCTCCGGCGGGTCGCTGTCGCGGCTGACGATCTTCGCGCTGGGCATCATGCCCTATATCAGCGCGTCGATCATCCTGCAGCTGCTGACCGTCGTTATTCCGCACCTCTCGAAGCTGGCCAAGGAGGGGGAACGAGGCCGTAAGAAGATCATCCAGTACACGCGGTACGGCACGATCGTCATCGCGGTTATCCAGGGCTTCGGCATCGCGATCGGCCTGGAGGGGATGAATCAGGGGGCGTTCGTGCTGGCGCCGGGCTGGCCGTTCCGGCTGATGACCGTCATCACGCTCACGGCCGGCACGGCGTTCCTGATGTGGCTCGGCGAGCAGATCACCGAGCGGGGGATCGGCAACGGCATCTCCCTGATCATCTTCGCCGGCATCGTGGCCAGGTTGCCGGCCGCCGTGGCGCAGACCTTCGACCTCTACCAGGTCGGGCAGCTCAGCCTCCTGCTGCTCGTGGCCCTGGCCGGGGTCATGCTGTTCGTCGTGGCGGCGATCGTGTTCCTGGAGAGCGGGCGGCGCAAGATCCCCGTGCAGTACGCCAAGCGGGTGATCGGGAGGCGGGTCTATGGGGGGCAGAGCACGCACATTCCTTTGAAGATCAACACGGCGGGGGTGATTCCCCCGATCTTCGCCTCCTCGATCATTGCGTTTCCGGCGACGATCGCGGGGTTCATCCAGGTGGACTGGGTGCAGGCCATCGGGAGCCAACTCGCGCCGGGCTCCCTCCTCTATACCCTGCTGTACGTCGGCTTGATCGTCTTTTTTTGTTTCTTCTACACCGCCGTCGTCCTGAACCCGGTGGACATGGCGGACAACATGAAGAAGTATGGGGGGTTCATCCCCGGCATCCGGCCGGGGCAGCGGACGTCGGACTATATCTACAAAGTGCTGACGCGCATCACCTTCGCGGGATCGATCTACCTGGCGGTGGTCTGCGTCATCCCGGAGTTCCTCATCTACAAGCTGAACGTGCCCTTCTATTTCGGGGGCACATCCCTGCTGATCGTGATCGGCGTCGGCCTGGATACGGCCCAGCAGATCGAGTCGCACATGCTGATGAGAAACTACGAGGGGTTCCTGGCGAAGGGGAGACTGCGGGGGCGCAGTGGGTGAGGTGCCCTCATGCGGCTAGTCTTCCTGGGGGCGCCCGGCGTGGGCAAGGGAACTCAGGCCGATCGGGTCGCGGTCCGGTTCCGCCATCCCAAGGTGTCGACCGGGGATATCCTCCGCGAGGCGGTTCGCAACCAGACCCCCTTGGGGCAGAGAGCCAAGGCCTGCATGGATCGGGGCGAGCTGGTGTCGGATGACATCGTCGTCGGGATCGTGCGCGAAAAGCTCGGGGGCGCCGACTGCCGGGACGGCTTTCTCCTGGACGGCTTTCCCCGGACGGTCGTCCAGGCGGAGGAGCTCGGCCGGCTGCTGGCCTCGCAGGGCCGGCGTCTGGACGGGGTGGTCAATGTGCTGGTGCCGCGCGAACAGGTGGTCCGACGGTTGACTGGCCGGCGAAGCTGCCCGCGCTGCAAGGCCGTGTACCACGTCGAGTTCGCACCGCCGAAGCAAGAGGGGCGCTGCGACCGGTGCGGCACCGAGCTGGTGCAGCGGAGTGATGACCGGCGAGAAACCGTCGAGGCCCGCCTCGCGGTCTACGAGCGGGAGACGGCGCCGTTGATCGACTACTATCGCGCGCAGGGGCTGCTGTACGATCTCGATGGGGCCGGGCAGGTTGACGAAGTGGAGCGGCGTCTGCTCGGTCTGCTGTCAGCCAAAGGGCTGGCATGATCATTCTGAAGACGCCAGAGGAGATCGAGATCATTGCCCGCGCGTCGAAGCTCGTGGCGGAGACGCTCGCGGCTTTGAAGCGTGAGGTGCGGCCGGGGATCACGACGGAGGCCCTGGATCGCCTCGCCGAGGAATTCATCCGCGCCCGGGGCGGCGTCCCCGCTTTTAAGGGGTATCGGAGTTATCCCAAGACCCTGTGCGCGTCGGTCAACGAACAGGTGGTGCACGGGATTCCGTCGAAGCGGGCACTCAAGGAGGGTGACATCGTCGGCCTCGACCTCGGCGCGATCGTCGACGGTTTTTACGGCGATGCGGCCGTGACCGTCGCGGTAGGCGAGATCCCCCCCCGCGTCGCCGAGCTGCTTCGAGTGACGGAGGAGGCGCTCTACAAGGGCATCGCGCAGGCGGTCGTCGGCAACCGGTTGTCGGACATCGGCCATGCGGTCCAGGCCCATGCCGAGGCCTCCGGGTTCACGGTCGTGACGGA
The DNA here is from genome assembly GCF_979578155.1 of Candidatus Nitrospira neuquenensis. Lineage (NCBI taxonomy): Bacteria > Pseudomonadati > Nitrospirota > Nitrospiria > Nitrospirales > Nitrospiraceae > Nitrospira > Candidatus Nitrospira neuquenensis. The sequence continues at coordinate 53,523 of NZ_CEFZDU010000003.1, forward strand.
CTTCGTGGGGCATGGGATCGGCCGCCAGTTGCACGAGGATCCCCAGGTCCCCAACTATGGGAAGCCCGGACAGGGGCCCAGGCTGCAGGCGGGCATGGTGCTGGCGATCGAGCCGATGATCAACATGGGCGGCAGCGCGGTGCGTGTGCTGGACGATCAATGGACCGCCGTGACCCAGGATGGGAGCTGGTCTGCGCATTTTGAGCATACCATCGCCATCCAGCCGGACGGTCCGCCGCGGATTTTGACGAAACTGTGACCCGCCGGTCGGCGGCTGCGAGGTCGGGGCCCGATGGCGAAAGAGGACGTCATTGAAGTACAGGGAACGGTGGCGGAGACGCTCCCGAACGCGATGTTCCGGGTCAAGCTGGACAACGGACATCTGATCCTCGCCCACATCTCGGGCAAGATGCGGATGCATTTCATCCGGATCCTTCCGGGCGACAAGGTGACCGTGGAGCTTTCGCCCTACGACCTCTCTCGGGGGCGGATCACTTACCGGTTCAAGTAAGGGAGGGCGGCGGGACGGGCGCGTCGGCGCGCGTGAGCGGGAACCCTCACCCTCGCGCAATGAGGAGTCTGGTCATGAAGGTCAAGTCGTCGGTCAAGCCGATCTGTTCGAAGTGCAAGGTGATCCGTCGCCGCGGCGTGGTCCGGGTGCTCTGCGAGAATCCGCGACACAAGCAGCGACAGGGCTAGCGGACGAACGGGAGTCGCCGTCGAGCGACGGGGAGAGAGAACATGGCACGCATCGCCGGAGTGGACCTGCCGAGAGAGAAGCGGGTGGATATCGGGCTGACCTACATTTACGGCATCGGGCGGACGACAGCGGCGCACATCGTCCGCAAGGCCGGCGTGAACGGTGCGACCCGCGTCAAGGATCTCACGGAGGAGGAGATCATCAAGCTCCGCGAGTGCATCGACCGCGAGTATAAGGTGGAGGGGGATCTCCGCAAGGAAGTCTCGATGAGCATCAAGCGGTTGATCGACACGGGGACCTACCGCGGGCTCCGGCATCGCAAGGGCCTTCCGGTCCGCGGGCAGCGCACGAAGACGAACGCGCGCACCCGAAAGGGCCGACGTTCGGCCATCGGGAAGGCCAGAAAGCCGGCGTCAGCTCCCAGCGGAGCCTGACCTCGAAGGGGTGTCTGAGCGGCGGAGGATGATTCGATGAGCGTGAAGAAGGGCAAGAAGAAGGAACGGAAGCTGATCCAGAGCGGGGTCGCGCACATCCAGGCGTCGTTCAACAACACGATCGTCACGATCACGGACATGAGCGGCAACTCCGTGGTCTGGGCCAGCGCCGGGAATCAGGGCTTCAAAGGATCGCGCAAGAGCACGCCGTTCGCAGCCCAGCGTGCCGGGGAGGCCGCGGCCAGGAAAGCCATGGAGCACGGGATGCGCCAGGTGGACGTCTACGTGAACGGACCGGGCTCAGGCCGGGAGTCCGCGATCCGCTCCCTGCAGGCGGCCGGGCTGCGGATCAACCTGATCCGGGACGTCACGCCCATTCCGCATAACGGGTGCCGGCCGCCCAAGCGGCGCCGGGTCTGAGTCGCGGGTCGTCCGCCGGTTTTTGAGCGAGGAGGGAGCTGTGGCGAGGTATCGAGGTCCAGTCTGTCGGTTGTGCAGGCGTGAAGGGGTCAAGCTCTTCCTGAAGGGCTCGCGGTGCATGACAGAAAAGTGCGCGATCGAGCGGCGGAGCTATCCCCCGGGCCAGCATGGGCAGGGGCGGCAGCGCGTCTCGGAGTACAGCGCCCAGCTCCGCGAGAAGCAAAAATTGAAGCGGATCTACGGGCTTCAGGAACGGCAGTTCCGTGGCGTTTTCAGCAAGGCCGAACGGAAGCGTGGGGTGACGGGCGAACAGCTTCTTCGCTTCCTCGAGTGCCGGCTGGACAACATCGTGTACCGCCTCGGCTTCGCCTCCTCGCGGAAGGAGGCCCGCCAGTTGGTGAACCACGGCCACATCCTGCTCAACGGGAGGAAGACCGACGTGCCCGCCTACCTGGTGAAACCGGGTGACGTCGTCCAAGTCCGTGAGCGGAGCAAGGAGATGCCCCAGCTCAAGGCGGCGGTCGAGGCCGTGGAAGGGCGCGGAATTCCTGCCTGGCTGGACCTGGACCGGGCCGCGCTCAAGGGGACCGTACGGGCCCTTCCGACGAAGGATGAGATCGCGCTCCCGGTGAACGAGCAGCTGGTGGTGGAACTGTACTCCCGGTAGAGACGGCCGCTCCGCACCGCGTGGTCGAAGCGTACACCAAGAGGATACCATGATGAAGGCGATGAAGGACTTCCAGATTCCGATGCGGATCGAGGCCGATAAGGAGTCGTTGTCCTCGACGTACGGCAAGTTTACGGCCGAACCGTTCGAGCGGGGGTTCGGTACGACGATCGGCAACTCCCTGCGCCGGGTCCTGTTGTCCTCGCTGACGGGGGCCGCCGTGACCACGGTTCGCATCGAGGGCGTGGTCCATGAATTTTCGACGATTCCCGGCGTCACGGAGGACGTCACGACGGTGCTCCTCAACGTCAAGAGCCTTCGCCTCAAGCTGCACACCGACAAGCCCAAGACCGTGCGTCTGCGCAAAAAGGGGCCGGGCGAGGCGAAGGGCTCCGATATCATCCACGACGCGGATGTGGTCATCCTGAACCCCGACCTTCACTTGGCCACGCTCGACAAGGAAGCCACGCTCGACATGGAGATGGTCGTCAAGCCGGGGCGCGGCTATGTCCCGGCCGAGCGGAACAAGGAGGAGGGGCTGCCCATCGGGGTGATCGCCGTGGATTCGATCTTCTCGCCCGTCAAGCGGGTGAATTACCACGTCGAGAACGCGCGCGTGGGACGGGTGACGGACTACGACAAGCTCACGCTCGAGCTGTGGACCGACGGCAGCATCAGCCCGCTGGACGCCGTGTCTGCCGCAGCGGGCATCCTGCGGCAGCACCTGGAGATCTTCATCACGCCGGAGGACATGGGACAGGCCACGGCGCCCACGAGAAAGGAAGAGGAGAAGCGCGAGATCAACAAGAACCTCTTCCGGAGCGTGAACGAGCTGGAGCTGTCCGTCCGCGCGGCCAACTGCCTGAAGAACGCGAACATCAAGACCATCGCCGACCTCGTGCAGAAGACCGAGATGGAGATGCTCAAGACGAAGAACTTCGGGAAGAAGTCGCTCAATGAGATCAAGGAGATTCTGGCGGAAATGGGCCTGAGCCTGGGGACCAAGCTGGATATGTCCCCCGGCGATGGTTCGAACTCGCCGGACGCGTGAGAGAGGGAGCATCGTGCGTCATCGCAAGAAGGGTCGCCAACTCGGCCGCAACACCAAGCATCGGCGGGCACTGTTCCGGAGCCTCGTCACTTCGCTGCTCGAGCATGAACGCATCGAGACGACCGAGGCCAAGGCCAAGGAACTCCGGGGCATCACGGACCGTATGATCACGCTCGGCAAGCAGGGCGACCTGCACGCCCGGCGACGGGCGCTCGGGTACCTGCGCAGCAAGCGCGTCGTCTCCAAGCTGTTTTCGGACGTTGCCGGACGATTCCGGGACCGCAAGGGAGGCTACACGAGGATCATCAAGACGAGACGGCGCGTCGGCGACGCGGCCGAACTCGTTGCGATCGAACTGGTGACGAAAGGCGTGCCGCCCCCCGCGAAGAAGGAACAAGCCGATGCCGGCAAGGCCGCGAAGCCTCAGGCCGGGGGCAGGGAAGCAGCTCAAGCCACCTAGGGCGTGCCCGTTCCACTCCATCGCCATCCCCATCCATATGCGGTGCCGGTCCGGCGAACATGCGGGCCGGCACCGTGCTTTTTCCGCTCGTGCCCCACCGGGCGATCAGTTTACTTGCCCCGGGCCCTATGCTATTATCATGCCCGGTCGAGCACGTACGTGCCTAAGCGATTGATTTGGATAGCATCATGTGGCATCGCTGGGTTCGGGGAGGCCTCCTGATCAGCAGCATCCTGCTGGCTTCCTACCTCGCCTACCTCGTTTCAACTCGTATCCAGTCCGTTCCCCCGCCCGCCACGGCCAGCCTGGGAGGCTTGGACGGCGCCGACGCCGGCATCCGCCAGTTCATCTTCCATCAGTCGAAGAACGGCGCCAAGCACTGGGAGGTCCAAGCTGAGCGCGGTCATGTCATCGAGGCAGAGCACAAGGCCGTGCTCGAAACCGTCCAGGTGACCCTGTACGGGGCCAGGGGGCGGGAGCTGCGGGTGAAGGGGGACGAAGGGACGATCGACACGGCCCGCAAGGATTTTATCCTGGTCAACCGCAAGGAGCCGATCGCGATCGATCTGAACGGCGGCTATACGATCTACACCAACCACCTGGCCTGGGCCGACGAGCGGCACGAGATCAGCACGGGCGATCCCGTGCGGATCGCGGGTCAAGGGGTCCGTGTGACCGGGCGGGGGTTCGTGGGACGCCTGGACGCGGAGGAATTCAGGGTGCTCAATGACGTTCGAGTGGAATTCAATCGCTAGGGGGGGCGTCGCGGCGCTCTGTCTGGTCGCCGCGGCGGCGGCCGGCCACGCGAAGCCGGTGGGCTCCGAGCCGTCGAGCACGACCATCACCGCCGACCGTATGACCGTCCGTAACCAGGAGAATAGGGCGATCTTTGAGGGGTCGGTCGTGATGACCAAGGGATCGCTGACCGTGCACTCGGATACGATGGTCGTCACCTTCAAGCAGCAGGACGCGGCGGCGTCGGCCAAGCCTGGCTCCCACGCCTCGGGGCGTTCGAGCCCGTCACCGGACGGCGGCCTCCCCGAGCGGGGCGGCGCCGCGCTCCCGACGATGGGCAGTCGCTCGGTGAGCATGATCGAGGCGACCGGCCGGGTTCGCATCGAGAAGGACGACGGGACCGCGACCTGCCAGAAGGCCGTCTATTACGGGGATGATGAACGGATCGTGTTGACGGGCGAGCCCGTGGCCTGGCAGAAAGGGACTCGGGTCACCGGGCAGAAGATCACCCTGTACCTGGCCGAGGACCGGAGCGTGGTCGAGGGGGGGTCGCGCGTCATGATTGAGCCGGAGGAGGCGCAGCGTCGCTGATGCGGGCCGGCGAGGTGCTGACGTCTGCGGAACAGCGCCAGGCAGGGGGGCCGCTTCCGATGAGCCCCCGCCTCGAGGCCGTCGGCCTCAGCAAGAGCTTCAAGGGCAGGGAAGTCGTCAAAGGGGTCAGCCTCCAGGTGGCCGGAGGAGAGGTGGTCGGGCTCCTCGGCCCGAACGGTGCCGGCAAGACGACCATCTTCGACATGATGGTCGGCCTGTGTCAGCCGGACCGAGGGCGCATCGCGCTCGACGGCAAGCCGATCACCGACCTGCCGATGTACAAGCGGGCCCGGCAGGGGATCGGCTACTTGCCGCAGGAGTCCTCGGTCTTCCGCCGGCTCAGCGTCGAGGAGAATATCCTGGCGATCCTGGAAACTTTGGATCTTCCGGCTGACGAGCGCGCGAGGCGGCTGGACTCGTTGTTGGCCGAGCTGGACCTGGCCGGGCTGCGGAAGAGCATGGCCTATGCCTTGTCCGGCGGGGAACGCCGGCGTCTGGAAATCACCAGGGCCCTCGTGATCGCCCCGAAGTTCCTGTTGCTGGACGAACCCTTCGCGGGCATCGACCCGATCGCGGTCGGCGACATCCAGAAGATCGTCACGCGTCTCCGTGGCAAGGGCATCGGCATCCTGATCACCGACCATAATGTGCAGGAAACTCTGTCGATCACGGATCGTGCCTATATCATCAATGAAGGCCGAATTCTGGAAGCCGGGCCCCCAGATGTGATCGTCAACAGCACGCAGGCGAGGGCGGTCTACCTCGGCGAGCGCTTCCGGTTGTAAGCTCCGGCGGGTCTCGGAAGAGGCGGCGGATGAAACTGCGGCTCGACATCAATCTCTCGACCAAGCTGATCATGACGCCGCAGCTGCAGCAGGCGATCAAGCTGCTGCAGTTGTCGCGCCTGGAACTGCAGCAGACCCTCACCCAGCATCTCATGGAGAATCCCCTCTTGGAGGAGGTGCAGACCGAGGCGGAGGAGGCCGAGGCCGACCTCGCGGGGGAGCCCTCTCTGGAGACGGCGGCCGAGGGAGGAAGCGGGGCGGAGCCGGAGTCCCGCCCGGAGGACGCCGAGGGACCGGACGAGATGGCGGCCGGTAGCTGGGAGGATTACTTCGATAGTCCCCGCGGCGGTGACGCCGAGTATCCCTCGTCTTCCCGGGACGAGTTCCCCTCCTATGAGCAGACCCTCGCGAAGCCCACCTCCCTGGAGGATCATCTCCTCTGGCAGTTGGGCCTGTCTGACCTCACGGAGAAGCAGAAAGCCATCGGGCGCGTCATCATCGGCAATCTCGATGAGGACGGGTATCTCCGGATGCCCGTCGAGGAAATTGCCACTGACGTGGGCGTGTCCCCGAGCGAGGTCGAGGACGTGCTGGACCTGGTGCAGACCTTCGATCCATCCGGGGTCGGGGCGCGGGACCTGCGGGAATGTCTGCTGATCCAACTCCGCCACCTCGGCAGCGCCGCGAGGAACATAGGAAAGAGTCGGGCGGATCAGGTCAAGGCGTCGCTCGTCGAGGCGATCGTGGACGGTCACCTGCCGGATTTGGAGAAAAAGCAGTATGGGCGCATCGCCAAGGCCCTGGGCGTAACGGTGGAGGAGGTCGGCCGGGCCGTTCGAGTGATCAGCGAGCTCGAGCCCAAGCCCGGTCGGCCGTATTTCGCCTCGAACAACTACGTGATCGTGCCGGACGTCTTCGTCGTCAAGAACGAGGGGGAGTGGGTGGTCTTGCTCAACGAAGACGGGTTACCCCGGCTCCGCATCAGCCCGTTCTACCGCCAGATGATGGTCGGGCAGAAGGCGAACAACGATCAGACCAAGGCCTACCTCGACGACAAGTTCCGCGGCGCCCAGTGGATCATCCGGAGCATCGAGCAGCGCAACAAGACCATCATCAAGGTGGTCAAGAGCATCGTGAAGTTCCAGGAAGCCTTCTTTGAGAAGGGGATCACCCACCTGAGGCCGCTCGTCTTGAAGCAGGTCGCCGAGGACGTCGGCATGCACGAATCGACCATCAGCCGGGTGACGGCGAACAAGTACCTCTACTGCCCGCAGGGTATGCTGGAGCTGAAGTTCTTCTTCAACACCGGCATTCAGTGCGCGGACGGCAACGGGGAGATGCTGTCGTCGTTGACCGTCCGCGAGATGATCCGCAAGATGGTGGCCGAGGAAGACGGCCAGCACCCGCTCAAGGACCAGGAGATCGCGGCCCGGCTCCGCCAGCACCACATCGTGATCGCCAGGCGGACGGTCGCCAAGTACCGTTCGGAAGAAAACATCCCGTCGGCCAGCCAGCGGAAGCGGGTGTTCTGACGCGCGACGGGCGGACCGGTCGGGACAGACTGAGAAAGCGAGGCATGTTCCATGCGGATAGGGATCACGGGCCGGCACGTGGACATCACCCCGGCCCTGCGACGGTACATCGAAACGCGTGTGAAGCGGCTGGAGCGGTATGGGGTGCAACTGGGGAGCACCCAAGTCGTGCTCGGGGTGGAGAAGTACCGGCACACCGCCGAATTGATCGTGACCGTCAACGGCGCGGTCCTGCAAAGCAAGGCGTCGACCACCGAGATGTACGCCTCGATCGATCAACTGCTGGACAAGGTCGGCCGACAGATCCAGAAGCGCAAGGAGAAGCGGGTCGATCGCAAGGCACGGACCGCCGGCGTCAAGGTCGCCGACAACGGAGGCGCGCCGCCCGTCGGCGAGCCGACGATCAGAACGGTACGCGCCGTGCCGCCCGTCTTGACCAGGGAGGAGGCGACGGGCCGCCTCGGAGAGACGGCGGGCTCGCTGCTGGTGTATCGGGATGCCCTGTCGAGACGCCTGCAGGTGATGCGGAGGTTGGACGAGGGGGCGGTGGAGCTCATCGACCCGCAGCCGGCGTAGGGCCGGCCTTGCCCATGCAGGCGCCCCGTCTGGTCATCATCAGCGGTCTGTCCGGATCCGGCAAGACCCACGCGATCAAATGCTTCGAGGACCTGGGCTTTTTCTGCGTCGATAACCTGCCCCCTGCGCTCCTGCCGAAGTTCGCCGAGCTCTGCCTCCAACGCGAAGGTGAGGTCCGGCACGTGGCTCTCGGGATCGACATCCGGGAGCGGGGATTTCTGGCGGACTTCTTCGGCAACCTGGATCGCGTCAAGGCCATGGGGTATGCCGTGGAGCTGCTCTTCCTCGAGGCCAGGGACGACGTGCTCGTCCGGCGCTTCTCCGAGTCGAGGCGGCCTCACCCGCTCCAGCCGCAGACCTCCGTGCTCGACGGCGTCAAGGACGAGCGAGACCGGCTTCGGGACCTGCGCGCCCGGGCGGCCCGCATCATCGACACCTCCGACCTGACGGTGCACGATCTCAAGGATCTCCTCGCCCGCCAGTACCTTCAGCAAGACCAGCGGCAGGGCATGACCATCTCCCTGCTGACCTTCGGCTTCAAGTACGGGGTTCCCTATGACGCGGATATGCTGTTCGACGTGCGCTTCCTCCGGAATCCGAACTTCGTCGAGGACCTCAAGTCCCTGACGGGGGAGCATCCGCGCGTCCAGGCGTATGTGCTGGAGACCCGGGAGGCCGAGGTCTTTCTGGACCATCTGGAGCGCCTGCTCAAATTCCTGCTCCCGCTGTTCGACCGCGAGCGTCGCAGTTATCTGACGGTCGCATTCGGCTGCACCGGCGGCCGCCATCGTTCCGTCTCCATCGCCTCCCGCCTGAAGGCCAACTTCACCGACTGGGGGTACACCGTCCACGTCCGGCATCGCGACATCGAGAAGGCGTGACCCGTTTGCCGGCGGTCCCCTCGCCCCCTGCGGAAATCGGCGGAATCGGTTGACACGTAAAATATATTGACTATACTCAGCCGCTAGACTGGGGGAGGTGTCCTCGCCATCATGAACGGATCGATCATGAAGCGGCTGGCCGCGGACTCGAAGAAGCGGTACAAGACGATCGAGGTCTGCAAGCTGTTCGATGTGTCGAAGGCGACCTTGTTCCGGTGGGAACGGGAGGGGCTGATCAGCGGCCCGCCCCGCGACTGGCGCAATTGGCGGGTCTACACCCCCCAGAACATCAAAGAGATTCAGCACCTGATTCAGCGCCGCAATTCGGCGTTCTGACGAGAGGTTCGGCATGGTGGGAGCGCTCAAGCAGTGGCTGCAAGGGGACCTGCTCTCCCTCCTGTCGCCGAAAAAGCCGCTGCTCGGTCTGGACATCGGATCCAGCGCCATCAAGCTCGTGCAGATGAAGGAGCGGCGGGGGCGCTACCACCTCCAGAAATTCGGGGTGAAGTACCTCGACCCCGAAGTGATCGTGGATGGGACGGTCATGGATGCCGGTCGGGTCGTGGCGGCGATCAAGGAACTGGTTCAGGAGACCGGCGTGAAGCTGAAACAGGTGGCGATGTCGATCTCGGGGCATGCGGTCATCGTCAAGAAGATCGCCCTTCCGTCCATGCCGGACGACGAATTGGAGGGACAGGTTCGGCTGGCGGCTGAGCAGTACATCCCCTTCGACGTCAACGAGGTCAACCTCGACTATCACGTCCTGAACCCCAACGAACAGGCCGAGGATGGACAACCCCAGATGGCAGTGCTCTTGGTGGCCGCCAAGAAGGAAAAAGTCAATGAGTTGAGCGACTTGGCGCGAGGGGCCGGGCTGACCCCCGTAGTGGTGGACGTGGACGCCTTCGCGATCGAGAACATGTACGACGTCAACTATCCCTCCGGCCCCGATGAAGTCGTCGCGTTGGTCAACATCGGAGCGAGCGTGATGAACGTGAACATTCTGAAAGGCGGGACCTCCCTGTTCACGAGAGACATTTCCGTCGGCGGTAACCGCTACACCGAGGCGATCCAGCGCGACCTGGGCGTCACGTATGAAGAGGCCGAATCGGCGAAGAAGGGGGCGGGACCGGCCGGTCTCGACCGGGACGCCTTGGCCGCCGTCCTCCAGAACGTCAACGCGGAGGTCGCTTCGGAGATCGCCCGCTCGATCGATCACTGCCGGACGACCCACACCGGCGACGAGATCGCGAAGATCGTGCTCTGTGGCGGAGGGGCCAAGGTCGTCGGACTGGCGGAGATGCTCGGCGAGCGCATGGGGCTTACGGTCGAGTTCGCCGATCCATTCCGAGAGATCGATACCTCGGCGACGGGCCTGGATCAAGATGCCCTGGCCGACCTGGCGCCCCTCGCGGGGGTGGGGGTCGGGCTCGCGCTCAGGTACGTCGGCGATCGATGATTCGGATCAACCTGCTTCCGGGCCCGCGCCCGAAGGCCGTCCAGCAGCAGCGGGATGCGAGGCTCGAGGTCCTCGCCGTCGTCGGGGCCGTGGTCCTGACATTGGCCGGAAGCCTGTACTATTCCTGGGCGCTGAGCAGTGAGATCGCCCTGCTGGAGCAGGAGAAGACGGACAAAGAACAACAGATCAAAATCCTGAAGGGCAAGGTCAAGCAGGTCGAGAACTTCAAGAAAAATCAGAAACTCCTCCAGGAGAAGACCCAGGTGATCGAGCTGCTGGAGAAGGAACGGGGCGGGCCGGTGCTGGTCCTCGACCACGTCAGCCGGAGCCTCGATCCCCTGAAGATCTGGTTGATCCGGTTGTCGATGAAGGGGCGCGACGTCGAGGTGGAAGGCAAAGCCCTGACGACGAACGACATCGTCGAGTTCGTCAACCGGCTGCGCCGGAGCGAGTACTTCGCGACCGTCCGGCTGATCGAGTCCCGTGCGGTCGCGGAGGCGCAGGTGGGGCTCTTTCAGTTCCGCGTGGACCTGACCGTCAAGGGATGACGGCATGGAGTGGCCCAAGGTCGACCTGGAAGCGTTCCGGGGAGTGCCGGCCGGCCAGAGGGCGGCGCTGGTGGGCCTGACGATCGCGGGGCTCCTGACGGGTTTCTACTACCTGGATTGGCAGGGCAAGCGCGCACAGGAGGAGCAGCTCCGTCAGAAAGTGGAGGCGCTGGACAAGGAAATGCAAGGTCTGATGTTGGAGGTCAAGCACCTGGACGAGCTCGTGGCTGCGAACAAGCAGCTCGAGCTCGAACTGGAGACGAAGAAGGCCAAGTTGCCGCCGGAGAGCGAGGCCGTGACGCTCCTGAAACAACTGTCCGAGACGGGGACCCGGCTGGGCTTGGAGATCCGGCTGTGGAAGCCGGGACCGCAGACGGAGGATCCCCGCAAGCTGTATGTGCGGATGCCGGTCTCGGTCGAAGTCGCGGGCGGCTACCATACCGCGGCGCTGTTTTTCGATCGGATCGGGAAAATGGAACGGATCGTCAACGTCTCCGACTTGAAAATGGGCGGCGCCAAGCGCGAGGGGGATCGGGTGGTGATCCAGACCACCTTCGAGCTGACCGCGTTCGCCTCCCATCCGGATGGGGCGACCCCGCAGGCCCCGGCCAAGTGAGCGGGGGAAACGGGAGAGACCGACACGACGGGAAGGACGACATGAAGCGGGGGAGCGGGCTGACGCGGCGGGGCGGGCTGATCGGAGCCGCGATGGCGTTCGTCGCGGTGCAGGGCTCCTCGCCGGAAGTGTTCGGGGCGCCGGCCGATCCTGCGACGGCGGTCGCCGGGGCTCCGTCGGGCCAGGCCGGCGGCGGACCGGTGTCGGAGCCGCCGAAGGCCGAGGCAGGCGGCGGGTATTTCTACGACCACGGGGGGCGGCGTGACCCCTTCGCGCCGATCATTCAGCTCGAGGGCAAGCCGCGGATCGGCGAGAACGTCACCCTCCCGCCGCTCGAGCGGGTGAACGTGAGCGAGATCAACCTGATCGGCATTATGTGGGGGGGGTTCGGCTACACGGCCATGGTGCAGACTCCCGACGGGAAGGGCTATACCATCCGCCAGGGGAGCCGCGTCGGGCCCAACGACGGGGTCGTGACCCTCGTCACCGAGAACACGGTCGTTGTGCGGGAACAATTCTCCGACGCCTACGGCAACAAGCAGGTGCGGCAGCACGTCAAACACCTGCGTCAGAAGCAGGGGGCCGAATGACCCGGGTGCGGATGACGCTGACGGCCGGTCTTCTGGCGTGCCTGGCGGGACCGGCGCTGTTCGCCTGTACCCGCTTGCCCGAGGAGACCAAGGACGTCGCGTCCCAGCCCCGTCGACTCGAGGGGGTTCGGGTGACCGACTCGGTCGGCGGCGTCCGCGTCGAAATGGAGGCGGCTCCTCCGTGGAACTATGCCCTCTCGACAAACTTGGAACCGGCGACCGTGACCGTTGAATTGCCCGGCATGGAGCGGGGCCCTGGCGTGACGCTCGGGGAAATCAACAAGCCGCCGGTCCTTCGGTTCCAAGCGAACGAGGTCCTTCAGCCCAGGCCGGGCCTCCACGTGGTCTTCCACCTGACCTCCCCCGTCGAACCGGACGTCCGGACCGAGGGAAACAAACTCGTCCTGGACTTTCCCTTTCCGAGGGCGGCGCGGACCGCCGACGGCCCGCCGCCGTCGCCGGAGGCGACGGCCACGGCGGGGACGGGGCCGGCAGGCCCGCCGGCCCGGACCATGAGCAAGGTGGACGTGCGACGCGGCGAGGGGGAGGTCAGCGTGGTCCTCCTGGGCGACGGCGCCTTCGCCTATCAGGTCCGGCAGTTGGGCCGGGACCGCCTCGTGATCGATCTGGCGAACGTGGAAACCCCGCTCCGGTACCAACTGTTGCCCGTGGATCACCCCCTGCTGAAGCAGATCAGGATCGGGCAACATTCCAACCGGGTGCGGCTCGTGCTGGATCTGCCCAAGCCGAGCGACTATTCGGTCGAGCCCGGCCCGGGATCCCTGGCCATCCGGCTCTTCCCGCCCCGTCAGCCGGCGGGCGCCGCGGGCGGCGGCGCCACGGCGAAGGCCAGAGCGGGGCGCGTCGAGCCCGCCGACTCTCCGGTTTCGCCGGACCGCCCGGCGGGGGCGGCGGGCGGGGGGGCCAGGGCTCAGATGGCCACGGATCCGAGGAGCCCGCTCGAGGCGGAAGAAGGCGGTCGGCCGCGCTACAGCAAGCCGCGGATCTCGCTCGACGTCCAGGGCGCCGAGCTCACCCATGTACTCCGATCCATCGCGGAGGTCAGCGGCTTCAACATCGTCGTGGGCGAGGGCGTCAAGGCCAAGGTCAACATGAATATGCGCAACGTGCCCTGGGACCAGGCCCTCGACATGTTGCTCAAGATGAACAACCTGGGGAAGATCGAGGAGGGGAACGTCGTCTGGATCGATTCTCTCGCCAACATCGCCAGGCAGCAGGAGGAGGAGGCCAAGGCCAAGGAGTCCAAGATCAAGGCGGAGGACCTCGTGACCCGCGTGCTGTACGTGCAGAACGTCCCGGTGCAGGAAATCCATCGCTCGCTCCAGCAGTACCTGAGCCCGCGCGGACAGGTGACGTTCAACACGGCGAGCAATGCCCTGATCATCAAGGACACGGAATCCTACGTCGTGTCCCTCGTGGAGCTGGCGCGCAGCCTCGACCTCGAGGTGCCGCAGGTGCAGATCGAGGCGCGGATCGTCCAGGCCGATACCTCGTACACCCGTTCGCTCGGCATCCAGTGGGGGGTCTCGAACACCCAGACCTTGAACTCGGGCGCCGTGGCCAACGTCCGCGGCCAGGGTCAGACCACCACGGACCCCTTCGGCGGGCAGACCAATCAGTTCCTCGTAAACCTCCCGGCGGTCGTCTCCGGGCTCTCGGCCGTCCCGGGTTTGGGCTTCACCTACGGCAAGCTGACCGGTGACGGGGCGCTCCTGGACTTGCGGCTGACGGCGGGGGAGCAGCTCGGCCTGACCAAGGTCGTGGCGGCTCCCAAGATCCTGACCCTCGACAAGCGCGAGGCCAAGATCGAGCAGGGCCAGTCCGTGCCGTACCAGACGACCTCGCTGCAGGGAACCCAGACCACCTTCGTGGACGCCCTGTTGTCGCTCAAGGTGACCCCACAGATCACGTCCCGAGACCCGAAGGAAGCGGGCAAGCAGATCCTGCTGAAGCTCAAGGTCACCCGGAACTCGGTCGGTACCCAGAGCTCGCAGGCTGGCCCCTCGATCGACAAGAAAGAGGCGGAAACCCAGCTTCTGGTCCGCGACGGCGAGACGGCGGTGATCGGCGGAATCTTCCAGGATGAGGTCTCGAACACCGTCACGGGCATCCCGTGGTTGTCCCGCATCCCCGTCATCGGCTGGCTGTTCAAGAACAAGGTCGAGCGAACCGTGAAGAACGAGCTGCTGATCTTCCTGACCCCCAGCATCGTCAAAACCTGATCGAGAAGGACGCGCACATGCTTCGGTACTTGAACGCGGGAGAGTCGCACGGCAAATGCCTGCTCGCGATCGTGGAGGGCGTGCCGGCCGGCCTTCCGTTGACCGCCGAGACGATCAACCACGACCTGGCCCGCCGCCAGAAGGGGTACGGCCGCGGCGGCCGCATGCGGGTGGAAGAGGACCGCGTGGAGTTCACCTCCGGCGTGAGAAAGGGCAAGACGTTGGGCAGTCCGATCGGCCTGCTCGTGTCGAACAAAGACTGGGAGAACTGGAAGGACGTGATGGCCGCGGAGCCCGGTCCCGCGCCGACCGAGAAGGTCGTGACGCGTCCACGGCCCGGCCACGCGGACCTCGTCGGCGCCATCAAGTACGGCCACCGCGACATCCGCAACGTGCTGGAGAAGGCCAGCGCTCGGGAGACGGCCATCCGGGTCGCCGTCGGCGGCGTGGCCAAGGCGCTCCTGGCGGAGTTCGGCATGCGGGTGTTGAGCTACACCGTCGAAATCGGGGGCATCGTGGCCCGCCGGGCCGAGGATCCCGTCCGATGCTTTGAGCTGGCCGAGGCCTCGGAGGTCCGATCGCCGGACCCCGACGCCGGGACCAAGATGGTCGAGCTGATTCGGACCGCGAAGCACCGCGGCGATACCCTCGGCGGGGTGTTCGAGGTCGTGGTGACGTCGCCGCCGGTCGGGCTCGGCAGCTACGCGCAGTGGGATCGCCGGCTGAGCGCGCGGCTGGCCCTGGCGCTGATGAGCATCCAAGCGATGAAGGGCGTGGAGATCGGCATGGGGTTCGAGGCGGCGCGCCGGTTCGGGTCTGAGGTCCACGACGACATCCTGTACGAGCCCGGCCGTGGGTTTTTCCGTCCGAGCAACAACGCGGGAGGACTGGAGGGGGGCATGACCAACGGCGAGCCGATTGTGCTCCGCACCGCCATGAAGCCGATCTCGACCCTCTACAGCCCCAAGAAGAGCGTGGACATTCAGAGCAAGGAGCCCTTCGATGCCACGGTGGAACGTTCCGACATCTGTACCGTGCCGGCGGCCGGTGTCGTCGGTGAGGCCGTGGTCGCCTACGAAATGGCCTGCGCCATGGTCGAGAAGTTCGGGGGCGACAGCCTGGAGGAGATGAAGCGTAACTTCTCCGCCTACCAGGCCCATGTGAAAACCTTTTAGTTTTTGCCCGCCTATGCTAATATCCGGCGCTGGCTTGACCGCGCCGGCCTCTCTCTCGGACGACTGCGCAACTCCGAGTTCCCGTGCGTAAGCCGAGCCCGATGTCCGGCGATTCCCGGACGTGCCCTCTCTTTGACCGGAGACCGGTCGCGACCGCATGCAAGACCAAGCCGAAACGCGCATCACTGTGCCGCTGGGCCGGCGCAGCTACGAGATCGTCGTGCGTCCGGGCTTGCTGGCCGAGCTCGGGGCGCGGCTGAAGGGCTTGGGGCTCGCGGGCAAGGTCGCGGTCGTGACGGACCCGACGGTCGCCCGATTGTACGGCGGGGCGGCGCTCCGTTCCCTCAAGCGGGCGGGGTATGAGGCCAGGCTGCTGGTGCTCTCCGGGGGCGAGCGGGGCAAGACCCTGCGGGCCGTGTCGGGGATTCTCGACGAGCTGGCGGCCGCGCGGTTCGAGCGCGGCTCCTCCCTGGTTGCGCTGGGGGGAGGCGTCGTCGGGGACGTCGCCGGCTTCGCCGCGGCCCTGTACGTCCGCGGCATTCCGTTCGTCCAGGTGCCGACCACGCTGGTGGCGCAGGTGGACTCCAGCGTCGGCGGCAAGACGGGCGTCAACCATCGACTGGGCAAGAATCTCATCGGCGCCTTCCATCAACCCCGCGCCGTGCTCATCGACCCTGCCACGCTCACGTCGCTTCCCCCGCGGGAGTGGACCGCCGGGCTGGCCGAGGTCATCAAGTACGGGGTCATCGCCGACGAATCCTTCTTCGCGTTCCTCGAGCGGCAAATGCCGGCGATCCGCAAAATGGACGAGGAGCCCGTGCTGCGGCTGATCGCGCGGTCCTGCGAGATCAAGGCGGAGGTCGTCGGGGCGGACGAGCGGGAGTCGGACCGGCGCCGGATCCTCAACTACGGCCACACGATCGGCCATGCGCTGGAGGCGCTCGGGCGCTACCGGGCCCTCCTCCACGGGGAAGCGGTGGCGATCGGCATGGTGCAGGAGGCGGACCTGGCACGGCACCTCGGCCTGTGCTCCGATGAGGTGGTGGCGCGCCAGCGCGCGCTCGTGCGCGAGGCCGGACTGCCCGACCGGGCGCCGGCGGTCTCCTTCGTCGAGCTCTGGGCCGCGATGCAGCACGACAAGAAGGTGGCGCAGGGGCGGGTGCATTGTGTGCTGCCCCGCCACATCGGCGAAGTGGTGGTGGCGCCCCTCGAACGAGCGCAGGTCCGCGGCTGGTTCGCGGGCCTGGCCGGGGCGGTGCGGCGGAGGGGACGGGGCCGGGCCGGAGCCCCGGCGGTCTGAGGGGGCGCGGGAGTCAGCGAGACCGGTATGGCGACCAATCGCGTGCAATCCACCGAGCAGCTCGAGCGGGCCCTGCGCGAGAAGTCGCGTGAGGTCGAGGTCCTGCACCGCATCAGCGAGACCATCAACGCCACGCTGGACCTCGAGGCGGTGCTCAAGCACATCGTGGACGTCGTCGTCGAGGTGACGAAGGCGGACGCCTGCCTGCTCTACCTCCTATCGCCGAGCCGGGAGGAGCTGATCCTGCGGGCGTCCAAGAACCCCCACCCCAAGCTCATCGGCCGCATCACGATCGGCCTGGGGGAGGGCATCACCGGGTGGGTGGCCCGCGAGCGGACGAGGGTGGTCATCCCCAGCAACGCCAACGACGACCCGCGCTTCAAGTTCTTCCACAACCTGCCCGAGGACCGCTACCAGGCGTTCGTGTCGGTGCCCATCATGGCCAAGAACGAGGTCGTGGGCGTCATCAACGTGCAGCACAAGCGTCCCAGGCGGTACCGGCCGGACGAGCTGGCCCTGCTGTCAACCATCGCCAACCAGGTCGGCGGGGCCATCGAGAACGCCAGGCTGTATGCCGAGATGAAGCGCAAGGCCCTGCAGCTCGACACCCTCTCGCAGGTGTCCGAAACCGTGGCCTCCAACCGACTGATCGAGGACGTGCTCCAGCTCATCGTGACCATGACCGCCCAGATGATGAACTCGAAGATCTGCTCACTCATGCTGCTCGACCAGGAGACCGGCGAGATGCGGATCGCGGCCACCCAGAGCCTCAGCGAGCAATACCGGCGCAAGCCGAACCTCAAAGTGGGACAGAGCATCAGCGGACGGGCGGTCCAGGAGCGGCGGCCGATCGTGGTCCCCGACGTCACGCAGGAGCGGGAATACATGTACCCGGAAATCGCGCGCCGCGAGGGCCTCTGCTCGCTGCTCTCCGTGCCGATGCTCGTCCGCGACCGGGTGATCGGGGTGATCAACAGCTACACCTCCGTCCCGCACCGCTTCTCCGCCGAGGAGATCAAGGTCCTGCAAGCCATCGCCAACCAGGCCGCCATCGCCATCGAGCATACGACCCTGATGGAGAAGTCCTTCGAGATGCAGGAGGCGCTCCAGGTGCGCAAGCTCGTCGAGCGGGCGAAGGGGTACCTCATGCGATCGCAGGCGTTGTCGGAAGAGGAGGCGTTCCGGTTGATTCAGCGCAAGAGCATGGATCTTCGCAAGTCGGTCCGGGAGATCGCCGAGGCCATCCTCCTTGCCGGCGACATCGAGCCACGGCCCGCCGAGAAGAAATGACCGGCACCGGCCTGACCCGGTAGTTCTCCCCAGAATCCGCTTGACAGGCCGCGGCGGCGGGTGTTATAAGCCGGACACTCCGCGGCGGGGAGACAATGTCGTTTCCCCCGCAGGTGCAGGCAGTTCAGGTCGAGCAGGACAATGACGTCCTCCTTCCCGGTGAGGGAATGAGGGCGTTTTTTTTTGTTCGCCCGGGTGACGGAGCCCCGAGATGCGGCGGTTGCGGGTGGCGCTGATCCAGATGAACCCCACGGTGGGCGACCTATCCGGCAACGTCAAGGAGATCCGCCGCCGGCTCCGGGAGGCCCGCCTGGCGGGGGCGGAGCTGGCCGTCTTCCCCGAGCTGGCCGTCACCGGCTACCCCCCGGAGGACCTCCTGCTCAAGCCCCGCTTCGTGGAGGACAACCGCCGGGCCCTGGCCGAGGTGGCCCGATCCTGTCGGGGAATCGCCGCGGTCGTCGGCTACGTCGGCGAGGGGGGGCTGGCCCAGCCCGAGCCCGGTCATCCGACCGTCGTGCCGGCTGGCCGGCACGCGCTCTACAACGCGGCGGCCGTGATCTGCGACCGGCGGATCGTCGCCACCTACTGGAAGTGGTTTCTGCCCAACTATGGGGTGTTCGACGAGAGCCGGTACTTCCATCCGGGACGCCGGCTGCCGCTGGTCGTGCTGAACGGCACGGTGCTCGCGGTGAACATCTGCGAGGACATCTGGTTCCCCGAGGGCCCGACTCGATACCAGGCTGCAGCCGGGGCGGAGGTCATCCTCAACATCAACGCCTCTCCCTTCACGGTGGGCAAGAGCCGGTTGCGCGAGCAGGTGCTCGCCACACGGGCCCGGGAGAACGGCGTCATCATCACCTATACCAACCAGGTGGGCGGGCAGGACGAGCTGGTTTTCGACGGGAACAGCCGCATCGTGGACCAGAACGGCGAGGTGATCCTGCGCGGCAAGGCCTTCGAGGAAGAGCTGCTCGTCGCCGACCTGAACCTCGCGGCAGTGGCCAGGGCGCGGGTGGGACAGGCCAGGAAACGGTGGGGGCTGGGCCGCTCCGCCTCCATCGAGCGCGTGGCGGTCTCCCTCGCGACGCCACGGCGGGCGCGCACCCGGCTCGTCCCCGCGCTGATCGAGCCGTTGGATCGCCTGGAGGAAGTCTATCAGGCGCTGGTGCTCGGTGTCCGGGACTACGTGCGGAAGAACGGATTTCGCCAGGTCGTCATCGGGCTGAGCGGGGGCGTTGATTCCGCGCTCACGGCAGTGATCGCCGTGGACGCCCTCTCCGCCGCCAACGTGCTGGGCCTCTTCATGCCGTCGCCCTACACCTCGCGGCACAGCCGCGAGGACGTGGCCGAGATGGGGCGGCGGCTGGGCATCACGGTACGGACGGTGCCGATCACCGCGACGTTCAAGGCCTACCTCAAGACCCTGGCCCCCTCCTTCCGGGGCAGGGAGCGGGACGCGACGGAGGAGAACCTCCAGGCGAGGATCAGGGGCAACCTGCTGATGGCCTTCTCCAATAAGTTCGGCCACTTGGTCCTGACGACGGGGAACAAGAGCGAGCTGAGCGTCGGCTACGCGACGCTGTACGGCGACATGGCCGGTGGCTTCGCCGTCATCAAGGACGTGCCCAAGACGATGGTCTACGACCTGGCCAGGCTCCGGAACCGCCGGGGGCCGACGCCGCCGATTCCCAAGCGGGTGCTGGACCGCGCCCCGACCGCGGAGTTGAAGGAAAACCAGAAGGACGAGGATTCGCTGCCGCCCTATGCCGTCCTCGACCCGATCCTGCAGGCCTACGTCGAGGAGGACCGATCACTCGAGGAGATCGTGGACCTGGGGTTCGACCGTGAGACCGTCACGCGGGTCATCATGATGGTGGACCGCAGCGAGTACAAGCGGCGTCAGGCGCCCATCGGGATCAAGATCACGCACCGGGCGTTCGGCAAGGATCGCCGGATGCCGATCACCAACGGGTACCAGAGCGGCTGAGGCGCCCGAGGGCCCCCTCGTCGGGGCGGGGCGCCGCGCAAAGGAGGATGCTGTGAGGCGAGGCGGACGGTGGGGCATCGAGGGCCTGTCGGCGGGATTCCTGACCGTGGCGGGGGCGGGCGCCGTCTGGGCTCAGGAGGCGCCGGCGCTGCAGGTCGCCAAGGCTGTGGACGGCGGGGACACGGCCTGGGTGCTCGTGTCCTCGGCCCTGGTCCTGGCGATGATCGTGCCGGGCCTGGCCCTGTTCTACGGGGGGCTCGTCAGGAGCAAGAACGTGCTGGGCACGATCATGCAGTCCTTCATCATCCTGTGCCTGGTCACGGTCCTGTGGATCCTGTTCGAATACAGCCTTGCCTTCGGGCCGGACAAGGGCGGCGTCATCGGCAGTCTCGACTGGGCGGGGCTGGCCGGCGTCGGAGCGGAGCCCCATCCGAGCTACGGGCGGAGCATCCCCCACCAGGCCTTCATGATCTTCCAGCTCATGTTCGCGGCGATCACTCCGGCGTTGATCACCGGTGCCTTCGCCGAACGGATGCGGTTCAGCGCGGTCCTGCTGTTCGCGGGGCTCTGGTCCCTGCTCGTCTACTGTCCCCTGGCCCACTGGGTCTGGGGAGGCGGCTGGCTCGGCCGGATGGGCGCCCTCGATTTTGCCGGGGGCGCCGTCGTGCACATCAGCTCGGGCATGAGCGCCCTCGTCTGCGCGATCGTCCTGGGGACCAGGCGCGGCTACGGCACCGAATACATGGCGCCCCATAGCCTGCCGCTGACGCTCCTGGGCACCGGCCTGCTCTGGTTCGGCTGGTTCGGGTTCAACGGCGGGAGCGCCTTGGGCGCGAACGCCGTGGCGGCGGGGGCCATCGTGGCGACCCACACGGCCGCGGCGGTGGGGGGGCTGGCCTGGATGGTCGTGGAATGGGTGCATCGGGGCAAGCCGACCGTCCTGGGACTGGCGAGCGGTGCGGTGGCGGGGCTCGCCACCGTGACGCCGGCGGCGGGCTACATCGGGGTCCTGCCGGCGCTCGTGATCGGTCTCGCTGCGGGGGGGCTCTGCTATTTCGCCGTTGTCTGGAAGGGGAAACTCCGCTATGATGACTCGCTCGACGTGGTCGGCATCCACGGGGTCGGGGGGATCGTCGGTGTGCTGGCCACCGGCCTGTTCGCGTCGAAGGCGGTCAATCCGTCTGGAGCGGACGGTCTCTTCTTCGGCAACCCCGCCCAGTTCGGCATTCAAGCGATCACGGTCCTGGCGACGGCCCTCTTCTCCATCGTGGGAACGTACCTGATCCTCAAGCTCGTCGACGGTGTGGCGGGGCTCCGCGTGGCCCCCGAGGAAGAAGCGGTGGGCCTGGACCTCACCCAGCACAACGAGCGCGCCTACTCATAGCCCACAGAGCCGGGAGGTCGTATGAAGCTGATCGAGGCGATCATCAAGCCCTTCAAGCTGGACGAGGTCAAGGATGCCCTCCTGGAGATCGGGGTCCAGGGCATGACCGTCACCGAGGTGAAGGGGTTCGGCCGGCAGAAGGGACACAAGGAGACCTACCGGGGCACGGAGTACACGATTGAATTCGTGCCCAAGGTCAAGATCGAGGTCGCCGTCACCGACGGTCAGGTCCAGCGGGTCATCGAGACGATCACCCGGACGGCCAAGACCGGCAGCATCGGCGACGGCAAGATCTTCGTCCGGGACCTGGCGATGGCGGTCCGGATCAGGACCGGCGAGGCGGGAGAGAGCGCGCTGTGACATCCTTCCCCGGAGAGGAGGCCCGGAGCGGGCTGGCCCGCGACGCGGACATGGAAACCGCGTGCGCCACGCTGGCGGAGCATCGCCAGACGATCGCCCGCCGGCTGCTGGGTGGCGCCTCGGGCGGGGAGGTCATGGCTGCGTTCGCCGAGCTGGTGGATGGGCTGATCATCGGCCGGTACCGGAACGCTGTGCGGCGGCTCGGGGACGAGGGCGGCGTCGGGCTGCCGGGCTGCTGCCTCGTCGCGCTCGGGGGGTACGGCCGCCGCGAGCTGGCGCCCCACTCGGACATCGACCTCATGTTCCTGTTCCGGCCGGACACGGGCCGGCTGGCCGCGGCCCTGTCGAGCCAGGTCCTGCACCATCTCTGGGACCTCGGCTTCCAGGTGGGGCACAGCCTGCGGACCGTTCAGGATTGCATCGAGCTCGGCTCCTCGGACCTGACGGCGCGTACCTCTATGATGGAAGCCCGTTTCCTGGCCGGCAGCCCGCAGCTCTTCCAGGAGTTCCATCGCCGGTACCTGCGCCGCGTCGTATCCCGGGGGATCGACCGCTTCCTCGAACAGAAGATCGCCGAGCGGCGGAAGGAGTACGAGAAGTTCGGGGAAACCGTCTACCTGCTCGAACCGAACGTCAAGAAGAGCAAGGGCGGCCTGCGCGACCTGCACGTGATGCAGTGGGCGGGCATGGCCCGGTACCACGCCGCCACCGTCCAGGACCTGGCCGACCACGGCATCCTGTCCCGGCAGGACTACCGGGCCCTGGTCGAGGCTCGGGAGTTCCTCTGGCGGGTGCGGGCGCTTCTGCACGCGCACGCCGGGATGGCCCAGGAGATCCTGTCCTTCGACGAACAGGTCTGGCTGGCCCGTCAGTTCGGGTTCGAGGACCGGCCCCACCTGCTGGCCGTCGAACAGTTCATGCAGCAGTACTACCGGCACACGATGGGGCTGCACGAGATCAGCGAGCGGTTCCTGAACCGGTGCCGCCGCGTGCCGGTCTGGCGCCGGCTCGTCCGATTCCTGCCGCGCCCGCGCCTGGAGGGAGTCTTCACGGTCGAAGGCCAGGTGCTGACGGTGCCCGAGGAGCTGCGGACCCAGGTGCTCGACAGCCCGGCCCGGCTCCTGCGGTTGTTCGAGCTGGCCCAGGGGCGCGGTCTGGCGATCGACACCCATTGCCTGGAGGACATCCACCGGCACGTGGACGGAATGGCCGCCGAGGTCTTCAGGACGCCGGAGGTCAGCGAGATCTTCCTGCGTATCCTCGCGGGGCCCGGCGCCGTGGCGCGTACTCTGGAGGCGATGCACCGCGCGCATCTCCTGGAGAAAGTGATCCCCGTGTTCGCGACCGTCCGCGGGCTCATGCAGTTCAACCAGTACCATAAGTACACGGTGGACGAGCACAGCCTGCTCGCGGTGGCGAAGGCGGAAGCCCTCACGGAGGATGGGGGGATCTTGGGGGAGGTCTACCGGGAGATCCGCCGCAAGGACCTCCTCCACCTGGCCATCCTCCTTCACGACCTGGGGAAGGGGCGGGAGGAGGACCACAGCGAGGTGGGGAAGGCCATCGCCGAGGAGGCGGCGGCCGCCCTCGGGTTCGACGAGCAGGAGACGCGGACGCTCGTCTTTCTCGTGCACCGGCACCTCCTCATGGCTCACACCGCCTTCCGCCGCGACCCCTACGATGATCGGGTGCTGCTGCCCTTCGCGCGTGCGGTCGGCACCCCCGAGGTCCTCCGCAAGCTCCTGATCCTGACCGCCGCGGATATCGCCGCCGTCGGACCCGGGGTGCTCACGAAGTGGAAGGAGTCCCTGCTGATCGAGCTCTACCTGCGGACCTTGCCCGAGGTGTCCGGCGACCGCGACGCGGCCAGCGGCCCTGAGCGCGTCAAGCACCTCGCCGATCAGGTGGGGCAGGCCATGGCGGGGGCGGCGGGGATGCCGCCCGAGCCGGGCTGGGTCGAGGCGCAGCTCGAGGAGTTTCCCCTGCGGTACCTGTTCGGAACGGCGACGGCGAGGATCGCCACCCACCTCACCGCGATCGCGCGCCTGGCGCCCGGTGAGGTGCTCGTCGAGCATGGGTTCAACGGGGCGCTGGGGACCTGCGAGTACACGGTCATCACCTTCAACAGCCTGGTGCCGGGCATCTTCTCGAAGATCGCCGGCGTGATGGCGGCGAAGGGTCTTCAGGTTCTGGACGCGCAGATCGTGACCCGGAACGACGGCGTCGTCGTGGATACCTTCCAGGTCCAGGACCTTGACTACGCCGGGGAGCCGCCGGAGGAACGACGGGAGAGCATCGGGCGGACCATCGCGCGGATCCTCAAGGGGGAGGATACGGTCGAGCATCTGCTCGATCGGAGCCATCGGCTCACGCCGGCACGCCGGCTGCCGGCCAGCCGGCAGGCGACCGAAGTGCAGGTGGACAACGAGACGTCCGACCGGTTCACGATCGTGGACATCTTCGCCGACGACCGGCAGGGACTCCTGTACGTGATCACGCGCGCTATCTTCGACCTCGGCCTCTCCGTCCACGCGGCGCGCATCTCCACGCGCCTGGACCAAGTGGCCGACGTCTTCTACGTCACCGACCTCGGCGGGGAGAAGGTACGGAACCCGGCCCGGCTCGAGGCGATCCGCACGACCCTCGTCGCGGAGATCGATCGGTTCCTGGCCGAACGCGACAGCGAGGCCGAACGCGTTTCGTCGGGGGTTTACTCATCACGTCCGTTGGGATGAAAGGAGGAGGGCGATGAATCCGCGGGAAGTCATGGAGTTCGCGAAGAAGAACCGGGTCCAGGTCGTGGACTTGAAGTTCGTGGACCTGCTCGGCACCTGGCAGCACTTTTCCATTCCGGTCGAGGAGATGAACGAGGGCCTGTTCAAGGACGGGTCGGGGTTCGACGGGTCATCGATCCGGGGCTGGAAGGCGATCCACAACAGCGACATGCTCGCGGTCCCGGACCCGGCGACCGCCACCCTGGACCCCTTCGCGGCGGCCCCGACGTTGAGCATGGTCTGCACGGTCATGGACCCCATCACGCGGGAGGCCTATGACCGCGACCCCCGCAACATCGCCCAGAAGGCCGAGCGCTACCTCAAGAGCACGAAGATCGGCGATATCTCCTACTGGGGGCCCGAGGCGGAGTTCTTCATCTTCGACCAGGCCCGCTACGACCAGGACAGTCACAGCGGCTATTACTTCATCGACAGCGAGGAGGGAGTCTGGAACGCGGGCAAGGACGGCGCGAACCTCGGGAACAAAATCCGCCACAAGGAGGGCTACTTCCCCGTCGCGCCGATCGACACGCAGCAGGACATCCGCAGCGAAATGATCCTGGAGATGCAGAAGGCCGGCATTCCCGTCGAAAAGCATCACCATGAGGTCGCGACGGCCGGCCAGGCGGAGATCGACCTCCGGTTCGACTCCCTGGTCTCGATGGCCGACAAGATGATGATGTACAAGTACATCGTCAAGAACGTGGCGCGGCGTCACGGCAAGACCGTGACGTTCATGCCGAAGCCGATCTTCGGCGACAACGGCTCCGGCATGCACACGCACCAGAGCATCTGGAAGGAGGGCAAGCCCCTCTTCGCGGGCAAGGAGTACGCGGGGATCTCCTCGCTCTGCCTGCATTACATCGGGGGCATCCTCAAGCACGCCCCCGCCCTGGCGGCCTTCACGAACCCGACGACCAACTCCTACAAACGGCTCACTCCGGGCTTCGAGGCGCCGGTCCTGCTGGCCTATTCGAGCCGAAACCGTTCCGCCGGCATCCGTATCCCCATGTACTCGCCCAGCCCGAAGGCGAAGCGGATCGAGGTACGGTTCCCCGACCCGGCCTGCAACCCCTATCTGGCGTTCGCGGCCATGTTGATGGCGGGGTTGGACGGCATCGAGAACAAGACCGACCCGGGCGAGCCCATGGACAAGGACCTCTACGACCTCGAGCCCAAGGAGGCCGCCCGCATCCCGACGATGCCGGGTAGCCTCGACGAGGCGCTGCGAAACCTGGAGAAGGATCACCAGTTCCTCCTGAAGGGCGGCGTCTTTACGGAGGATCTCGTTGAAACCTGGATCGCGTACAAGCGCGGGCGCGAGGTGGATCCGCTCCGGCTCCGCCCGCACCCGTACGAGTACTTCATGTACTACGACGTGTAGGGAGAAGCGGACGGGCGGCCGTCCGCAATCGTCAGCGACCGTCGCCCGACAACGTCGTCGGGCAGGGTGACCGTCGCTCCAGGCAGCGGCGGGCCGACTGGCAAAGGCGCCAGCTCCGGCGGGGGTACCGTGATCCGGTGCCCTCGCCGGCCGACTGGCGCCTTTTTCTTTGGGGCAACTCGGCGGCGGGGGATCTGGTGCGTGACCTCATGGACCCGGTCGAGCGTCACTTACGCGAAGAGGCGGCGGCGTTGGAGGCCGTCCTCGCGGCGTTGCGCGCGCCGGCCCCGCCACAGCCTCGCGTGAGCAGGGCCGTGACGCTGCTGGAGGCCAGGCTCGGCGAGGTCCGGGGCCGGCTCGAACCGGCTTCGGCCCTGCCGGAAGACCGGCCGGAGCCGCTTGACGCGGGGAGCGGCCCTCCGGCGTTGCCGAGCCCCCATCCGGCCCTGGTGGGCCGGAGCGAGGCCATGCAACAGGTCTATCAGGCCATCCGGCGGGTCAGCCACGGGCAGGCCGCGGTGCTGTTGCGCGGGGAGAGCGGGACGGGCAAGGAGCTGGTGGCGGAGGCCATTCATCGCACGGGACCGCGGGCGGGCGGGCCTTTCGTCCGTTTCCACTGTGCGGCCGTCGCCGAGACGCTGTTGGAGAGCGAGTTGTTCGGGCACGAGCGTGGGGCCTTCACCGGGGCGGTGCAACTGCGAAGGGGACGGTTCGAGGCGGCCCACGGCGGGACGCTGTTCCTGGACGAGATCGGGGATATTCCGCCCACCACGCAGGTAAAGCTCCTGCGCGTGCTCCAGGACAAGTGTTTCGAGCGGGTGGGAGGCACCAGGCGACTGGCCGTGGACGTCCGGGTGATCTCCGCGACGCACCGGGACCTGGAGGGCATGGTGCAGGCCGGGGCGTTCAGGGAGGACCTCTACTACCGGCTGAACGTCGTGCCGATCACGCTCCCGCCCCTGCGGGAACGGAGAGCCGATATTCCGCTGCTGATCGACCACTTCCTCGCCCACTCCAACCGGGAGAACCGGCGGAACGTCGTGATCGGCTCGGAGGTCCGCGCCCTCATGGGCCGTTACCACTGGCCGGGAAACGTGCGGGAGTTGCAGAGCTGCGTGGAGCGGCTGGTGGTGCTCGCCGAGCAGGAGACGGTGACCTTCTCCACGATCCCACCGGCGCTCCGGGCCTACTTCACGGACATGCAGCACGTGACCGGGGTGGAGAACCGGCGGCGGGTCGGCACGGGCGAGGGGGATCGGGGCCAGGCCTATCCCGACACCCTCGACGAGATCGACCGGCGGCGGTTGCTCGAGGCGTTGAATCGAGTCGGCTGGGTCCAGACCCGTGCCGCGCGGATGCTGGGGCTGACGCCCAGGCAGGTGTCCTACAAGATCAGGAAGTACGGCATTCGGGAAGGCAAACTCGGATGAACGAGGGAGGGCGGAATGAACGGACACGACGAACACCGCATGGAGGATGAACGGTCGCGACGGGGGGCGGAGCTCTCCTCCGAGGCCTATTTCGCGCGTACGGTCGAGCAGTCGGTCGTGGCGGCCGTGCTCCGGGCCGCGGGCCCCACGCGCCGCCAGTTGCTCGCCGGCCTGGGTGGGGCGGCGCTCGCCGCCCTGATCGCCGAGGTGCTGCCGCTGGGCCGCGTGACAGCCTTCGCGGCGGACCCGGCGGGGAAGCCCGAGAAGCGTGACCTCAGCATCGGCTTCATTCCGATCACCTGTGCGACCCCCATCATCATGGCGGAGCCGTTGGGCTTTTACAAAAAGCACGGTCTGAACGCTACCGTCAAGCGCGCGGCGGGCTGGGCCATGATCCGCGACTGGGCGATCAACAAGGAGGTGGACGCGGCCCACATGCTGACCCCCATGCCGCTCGCCATCACGCTCGGGGCGGGCTCGCTGCCCGTGCCGTTTTACATGCCGGCCGTCGAGAACATTAATGGCCAGGCGATCACCCTGCACATCAAGCACAAGGGGGTCCAGACGGCCGCCGACATGAAGGGCTTCCGGTTCTGCGTGCCCTTCGACTTCTCCATGCACAACTACCTGCTCCGGTACTTTCTCGCCGAGGGTGGCGTCCATCCCGACAAGGACGTCCAGATCCGGGTGGTGCCGCCCCCGGAAATGGTCGCGAACCTCAAGGCGGGGAACGTCAATGGCTATCTGGCGCCGGACCCCTTCAACCAGCGGGCGGTGTACGAGAACGTCGGTTTTATCTACAAGCTGTCGAAGGAAATCTGGGACCGGCACCCCTGCTGCGCCTTCACGGTGTCGAAGGAATTTGCGACGACCTACCCGAACACCTTCCAGGCGCTCTTCCGGGCGATCGTGGATGCGACCCATTATGCGTCCAACCCCGCGCACCGGAAGGAAATCGCCGCCGCGATCGCCCCCACCAACTACCTCAACCAACCCGTCACCGTCCTGGAGCAGGTGCTCACCGGCACCTACGCCGACGGGCTCGGCGCGATCAAGAAGGTCCCGGACCGCATCGACTTTGACCCCTACCCCTGGCATTCGATGGCCGTCTGGATCCTCACTCAGATGAAGCGCTGGGGGCATGTCAAGGGCGACCTGAACTACAAGGAGGTGGCCGAGCAGGTCTACCTGGCCTCGGAGTGCGACCGCGTGGCGAAGGCCCTGGGCTATCCGACCCACACGGCCACCTCGACCAAGCACACCATCATGGGCAAGGTTTTCGACCCAGACCAGCCGGAGGCCTACGTCAAGAGTTTCAAGATCCACAGCATGGCGTGAAGCGACAAGGGAGGGCACGATGATCGGCGTCTTGCGGGGGCAGCCGGCGGGGAGGCTGGACACCTGGATCATCTCCGGGACCATCCTGGTCATCTTTCTCGTGATCTGGCACCTGGCGACGATCCGGGGCGCCTTCGATCCGAGGGGCCTGAGCGAGGAGCAATTGCAGTTGATGGAGTTCAACG
The DNA here is from genome assembly GCF_979578155.1 of Candidatus Nitrospira neuquenensis. Classification (NCBI taxonomy): domain Bacteria; kingdom Pseudomonadati; phylum Nitrospirota; class Nitrospiria; order Nitrospirales; family Nitrospiraceae; genus Nitrospira; species Candidatus Nitrospira neuquenensis. Next base: position 82,418 of record NZ_CEFZDU010000003.1, read on the forward strand.
GGGACATCGTCCGCCTGCCGGACGGCGGCTATGCCTGGAACCCCGAGAAGGAAAAGGTCAAGGGCGTACCGGGCCCTCTGGCGGTCCTGAAGAAGGCCGAGACGGAACTGACCGAAGCCTTCGTCAAGAAGGGAACCAACGATCACGGGATCGCGTACCTGGTCTTTTACACGGTGTCGCGGTTCGGGGCGGGGTTCCTGGCCGCCTCCCTCGTCGCCATCGTGCTGGGAGTCCTGCTCGGCCTGAATCGGTCGCTGTATCGGGCGGTGAACCCCTACATTCAGATCCTCAAGCCCATTTCCCCCCTGGCCTGGATGCCGTTGTTGCTCTACACGGTGAAGGACCCGAAGTGGACGGCCGTGCTGGTCGTGTTCATGGCCGCCCTCTGGCCGACGCTCGCGACGACGGCCTTCGGCGTCAGCTCGCTGCGGAAGGACTACCTGCACGTGGCGGCGATCCTCCAGCTCTCCTGGATCAAGCGCCTGTTCAAGGTGATCCTGCCCGGCGCGGCGCCCACGATCGTCAACGGCTTGCGGATCTCGTTCGGGAGCGCCCTCGTCGCCGTCGTGCCGGCGGAGATGCTGCTCGGAGAGCTGGGCGTCGGTTACCTGAGTTGGATCGAGTGGAACAACCTGGACATCGCGGGCGTGATCTTCGCCATCCTCGTGGTGGGTGTGGTGGGCGTGATCCTGGACTCCGGGTTCAACAAACTGGCTGGCCTCGTGACCTATCAGGAGTAACCCATGTCCTTTCTGCAAGTCGACCACGTGACCAAGTACTTCCCGAGCCATTCCGGCGTCGGGCAGGTGTGCGTCTTCAAGGACGTCACCATCAAGATCGAGCAGGGAGAGTTCGTCACCTGCATCGGCCATTCGGGGTGCGGGAAGAGCACGCTGCTGAACATCATCGCCGGGCTCGAGACGATGAGCGAGGGCGGCATCATCCTGGGCGGCAAGGAGGTGGCCGGTCCGGGGCTCGACCGGATGGTGGTGTTCCAGAATTTTTCCCTGATGCCCTGGATGACGGTATTCGAGAACATCCGGCTGGCCGTCCGCGCTGCGTATCCCGAGTGGGACCGCGAGCGGATCGCCGCGCACGTCCAGAAGTACGTCAACCTCGTCGGGCTGAAGGGCTCGGAGGGCAAGCGGCCCTCCGCCTTGTCCGGCGGGATGAAGCAGCGGGTCGGCCTGGCTCGGGCCTTCTCCATCGAGCCGAAGGTCCTCCTGCTCGACGAGCCGTTCGCGCAGATCGACGCCCTGACCCGCGGCGTCATCCAGGAGGAGCTGGTGCAAATGTGGATGACGACCCGCAACACGGTCTTCATGGTCACCCACGACGTGGACGAGGCGATCCTGCTCTCGGACAGGATTCTGTTGATGACCAACGGGCCGGGCGCGCGGATCGCCGAGATCGTGGACGTGACGATTCCCAGGCCCCGCTCGCGCGACACCATCATCGAGCACCCGCACTACTACAAGATCCGCAACCACGTCATCCATTTCCTGGTGCGACACGCGAAGGGCGCGCACGGGGGCGCGGAGGGCGCGATCGAGTCGGCGGAGGCCGGCGATCCGCTGGTGGTCCGTTTCTGAGCGGCGGAGGGGCCTGGGGCAACGGCGCAGTGCACTCATCATCCGATGGAGGGAGAGATGGACGCAAAGACCGTTCGTGACGTCATCAAGGCCAAGCGGTTGGAACGGGGGGTGACGATCGCCCAGATCGCCAAGGCGGTCGGCAAGGCACCGACGTTCGTGGCGGCGGCCTTGCACGGCAACCATCGTCTGACGGAAGCGGAGGCGGCCAAGGTCGGCGAGCTGCTCGGGCTAGACCAACAGACCGCGGGGGCCCTGAGCAAGTTTCCGGTCCGCGCCGATTTTCCGAACACGACCGATCCCTTCAAGTATCGGTTGCTGGAGATCATCGGCGTCTACGGCGACGCGATGCGGGAGCTGGCGAACGAAATGTTCGGGGACGGCATCATGAGCGCCATCGACTTTACGATCGAGATGGAGAAAGTCACCGGCACCCAAGGGGAAGCGCGCTGCAAGATCACGCTGAACGGGAAGTGGCTCGAGTACAAGACCTTCTGAGCGCCTCGTCCGGCGGAGCGGTCGGTGTGCCGGCCGCTCCGCCCCTCTTGGTCGGGGGCCAACCCTCCGCCTCCCGCGATCGCGCGGGACAAAATTGTCGGCCGGCCGACAATTTTGTCGGAACGCCGAGCGTCTCCCGCGGCACCCGGTGTCGATTCCTTTGAAATGCGACCTGCCGTGATGGCACGCGGCTTGCTGTCTCATGAGGCACGATGGATGTGCATGCGAAGTGGTCGGCGGTATGGGCGCTCATCTGCGTGAGCCTGACCCTGTTGACGATCCCGGGTCTCGCCCTGTTTTACGGCGGCATGGTGAGACGCAAGAACATCCTCAGCACCATCGGCCTGCCCTTCGCGGCGGTCGCGCTGGCGTCCGCGGGTTGGCCGCTCTGGCTGGCCCTGAGATCCCTCGGCGGGGGGGCGGTGAGGAGCGGGGACCCGCTGGGCTCGATGTCTGTCGCGCTGGCGGGCGCGCTCGCGTTGGCGCTGGTGTCGGGGGCCGTGGTCGAGCGTGTCCGGTTGCCGTTCTTTCTGGTCTTCGGCGGCCTGTGGCTCGCGCTGGTCTTCGGACCGGTGGCCCGGTGGCTCTGGGGCGACGGGTGGTTGGTCGGGCTGGGGAGCCTGGACTTCGCCGGAGGGGCGGTCATCCATGTCACGGCCGGCGTCACGGCGCTCGCGCTGGCGGTGCTGACCGGTCCGCGACGGGGCTATGGCCGCACGGACATGATGCCGGGCAACCTTCCTCTCTCCCTCTGCGGCGCTTGCCTGATGTGGGTCGGGTGGTACGGGTTTTCGGCCGGCGCGAAGGGGGCCGGGATGGCGGTTGCGACCAGCGCAGCCCTAGCGATCCAGGTCGCCGTCGCGGCCTCCGCGCTGACGTGGACCGTCGCCGAGTGGCTGCAGCGCGAAAAGCCGACCGCCCTCGGGACGGTCAGCGGCGCGGTGGCCGGCCTCGTGGCCATCTCGCCGGCGGCGGGCTACGTCGGGCACCTCTCGGCGCTCGTGGTCGGGGTCGGCGCGGGCGGGCTCTGCTATATGGCCGTGAACTTCCTCAAGCCGATCCTAGGCTACGACGACTCGCTGGACGTCTTCGGCGTCCACGGGGTGGGCGGCACCTGGGGCATGGTCGCGACGGGGTTGTTCGCATCCTCACTGGTCAATCCCGACGGCACCGACGGGCTTTTTTTCGGCTATCCCTACCAGTTCTTCGCGCAACTGGTCGCGGTCGTGGCGGTCTGGGCCTACACCGCCGCCGTCACGGTGCCGCTGTTCCTGCTCTGTCGGAGGGTCATCCCTCCGAGGGTCCAGGACGAGGAAGAGCTCATGGGGCTCGACCTGGCCCAGCACGGGGAGAAGGGCTATTCGTGACGTGTCGGGCGGCCGGGACCGAGTCGGTGCCCCGTGCCGCATCCCATGCGCATTCGGATTCGAAGGGGAGGCGATGGCGGTCATCAATGACGACGTGGGGCGCCGCCGGTTTTTGAGCCAGGCGGTGATGGGCTTCGGGCTGCTGTTCGGCCTGGGGACGCTCGCGCTGCGGTTCCTCCAGTTCATCGTCCCGGCGCCGCAGGGGAAGCGGAGTCTGGCCGTCCTGATCGGGACCGCCGCCCAGGTGCCGATGCACGAAGCTGTGCCCATGGACCTCGGCGGGCAGAAGATCATGGTCCTGCGCTCGGAGGAGGGCGTCGTGGCGTTCTCTCGGCGCTGCACCGACCTCGGCTGCCTGGTGTCCTGGAACAAGGAGCGTGAGCAGTTCGTCTGTCCCTGCCACCGGGGAGCCTTCGACCGGACCGGCAAGAACATCGCCGGGCCGCCGCCCCGACCGCTCGACCGGTTCGAGGTCGTCAAGCGGGGCGAGCAGTACTACGTGACCATCGAGAGCGCATCGGTATGATGACGGAGAGCACGCCCATCGAGGCCCCAACGCCGGCTACGGAGGACGTTCCGCGGAAGAGGTGGGTTGACTACATCCAGAAGGACCTGCCGGCCCATCTGGACTGGTGGCCCTACACGCTCGGCGCGATTCCCCTGACCCTGTTCGGCGTCCTCGTCGCGACGGGCTTGATGCTGACGTTCTACTACGTGCCGGCCGCGGACAAGGCCTATGACAGCGTGGCGCAGATCACCAACGCGGTCTACTTGGGTTGGTTCGTCCGCGGCCTCCACAAGACCTCCGTGGACCTGATGATCCTGTTCCTCCTCTTCCATGTGATTCGGGTCTTTGTGACGAGGGCCTACCGGCCGACGGGGGAGCTGAAGTGGATCAGCGGCTCCGTCGTGCTGCTCCTCACCTTCGCCATGGGGTTCACGGGCTATTCGTTGGTCTATGACAACGTCTCCTACTGGGGCATGACCGTGGTCACCAGCATGATCGGGACCCTGCCCGTTGCGGGCGGACCGCTCCTGCATCTGCTGCGGGGGGGGGAGGAGGTGTCGGGCGGGACGCTGCTGCGGCTCTACGACCTTCACACGAAGCTCCTGCCGGCCCTCCTGGGCGCGTTGGTGATCGGGCACATCCTGGTGGTCCGCCTCCTGGGATTCGCCGAGGTGAAGGGCAGCCGCGGCTCCCACCCCTTCTATCCCGAGCACACCTTGACCATGGGAGCGATCGCGGCCGGTCTGCTCCTCTTCATGGTGGACCTGGTGATGATCTTTCCCCCCACCCTGGGGCCGCCGGCCAATGTCCAGGAGGTCGCGTCGGACGTTTCGCCCCCCTGGTACTTCTCCGCCGCGTACATGTGGATCACGTTGCTCCCGAGCCCGTTGGCGCTCTGGAGCCTCCTCGGCGGCGCCGCTCTCTTCGTCCTCTATCCCTTCGCCGATCGGTTCCTGACGGAACGGGGCTGGCCGATGGCCGTGATCAACGCGATCGTCGCCGCCGCGGTGGTCTTTGCCTTCGCGGCGTTGATGGTCTTGGACACGAGAATGTAGGGCCGGAGGACGACATGGAACCACACGATCCAGCTTCGACGGAACCAGAGGGGGACGCCCCGTCCGTCAACCACGGCAAGCTGAACTTCACCCGCTACCTGATCGGAGGCCTCTGCCTCGTCCTCTTCCTGGCGTTGACGGGGGTGGGGTATGTCCAGGTCGAGGAACGGCGGGAGGGCGGCCTCCGGCCCTTCATCTCGGCGGACAACAAGAAGTGCATCGACTGCCACATGGCCAAGGACGTCTCCGTCGGCGGGATCAACGACTGGAAGACGAGCCGGCACGCGCCGAAGGGGATCGGTTGCATCGAGTGCCATCGGGCGGAGCACGGCGAGCCGGATGCCTATGAACATTACGGCTCGACCATCTCCACCCTGGTGACGCCCAAGGACTGCATGCAATGCCACGACCGAGAGGCCAAGGAGTTTCTCCGTTCCCACCATGCGAAGGGTGCGCAGTTCACGGGCTCGTTGGACAATTTCCTGGGCAACGTCGTGGAGGGGCCGGAGGTGGTCACGTCCGGCTGCGCCGGCTGTCACGGCAGCATCGTGAAGGTTATGGAGAACGGGAAGCTCCATCCGGCGACCTGGCCCAACTCGGGGATCGGCCGGGTCAACCCCGACGGCTCCAAGGGCACCTGCGCCGCCTGTCATGCCCGGCACAGCTTCTCGATCGCCCAGGCCAGGCAGCCGGAGAACTGCGGTCGCTGTCACATGGGGCCGGACCATCCCCAGATCGAGGCCTATTACGAGAGCAAGCACGGGGTGATGTACTCCGCCAACAAGGACAAGATGAAGTTGCCGATGCCGGCGGAGAAATGGCACCCGGGGCGGGATTACCAGTTCCCCACCTGCGCGAGCTGCCACATGAGCGCGACGGATACGCAGGAGGTGACGCACGACGTCGGCGACCGGATCAGTTGGACGCTTCGGCCGGTGATCTCGACGAGGCTGGAGAACTATGAGGTCAGACGGAAGGCCATGCGGCAGGTCTGTTCCTCCTGCCACAGTGAGCAGATCGTCGAGCGCTTTTTCACTCAGATGGATCAAGGGATCACGCTCTACAACGAGAAGTTCGGCAAGCCGGCCAAGGCCGCGATGGACCGGTTGCTGGAGATGAAGAAAATCACGCCGACCCCCTACGATGAGGAGATCGACTGGGTCTTCTACGAGCTCTGGCACCACGAGGGGCGCCGGGCCCGGCACGGCCTCTCCAAGGTCGCCCCGGACTACGTCCACTGGCAGGGCTTCTACGAGGTCGCCAAGCACTTTTACACCAAGTTCGTGCCCTTGGTCCGGGACCTCTCGCCGCAGGTGGCGCACGAGATGCTCGCGAAGGAAGGCCACAAGTGGTTCGAGACCGGGATGAGCAAGGAAGAGATCGCCCAGATGGTCGAGTTTTATGAGAAGGAGATGCAAGGCAAGCGAGGCGGAGGGAGCTGAGGCCGGCTCCGAGCGACGGCCATGAATTCCCCGACGCGAATGTCGGTGGCTCTGCCGGCGAAAGGGCGGACGAGGCGGCTGATGGTCAAAAGGGGGGGATTGTACTCCAGCGTGGCGAGGATCAGAGTAGCCCGGTGTTCGGGAGTGCCGTGATGGCTGCCAGTGGAGGCTACGAGCAAGGCACCGCGCAGAGGCTGTGCTCCCACCTGACGAAGGGGGAGATGGCCTGCATGCTCGAAGTGATCCACGAAGCGCTGACCGTCAACACCGACAAGCAGCTCCACGACCTCCTGGCCTCGGTGGCGCGGCTCCTTCCCTGCGAGCGGGTCGTTTGCGGGGCGGCGAGGACGGAGGCCCAGGGGCGTCCGGGGGAAATCCTCAAGGTTCAGAACGTCAGTTACCCTGCCGACTGGCTCGCGCTGTACCTGCGCGAGAACTTCCTGGCCGTCGACCCGATCGTGCGCACCCACTTCACGCGGTTCGGGACCCAGGTGTGGTCGGACACCTTTCGCCGGGTTGTGTCCAGGCCGGAGCGTGAGTTCATCGGCCTGGCCGCGGCGTTCGGCCTCCGTGAGGGCGTCACGCTCGGCCTGCACGATCCTCGGCAACGGCGCGGGACCCTCTTTTCCTTCGCCGGCGTGGCGATGGGGGAGCATCCCCGGCATGCGCTGGTCCTCGAACACCTCGTGCCGCATCTGCATGCCGCCTTGGTCAGGACGATGGCGGCCGCGGCGCCCGCCGCCGTGTCCCTCTCCGCGCGCGAGCGGGAGGTGCTGCAATGGATGAAGGAAGGTCGGAGCAACTGGGAGATCGCGCAGATCATCGGCGTCAGCGAACGAACGGTCCGTTTCCACGTCGGCAACATCCTCCAAAAACTCCAGGCCCTGACCCGTGGGCACGCCGTGGCGCTGGCTATGGAACAGGGGCTGATCCCCTGGTAGCCATCCAAGCCAGCCAGTCGTCACGCCGCCCGCGATTCGCCAGCCGGAACTCCTCCCAATCGAGCAGCAATGCGACGGACTCCACGTTCGCCGGCGGCCAGCGGCGGATGGGGCCGATCGGCCTACAGGGGAAGCCGGTCAGGGTGAGCGCCCGCCAGTACCGCGGCTCCACCTCCATGTAGAGATACCGTACGGCGTTCGCCAGCGACCACTGGTACAGCCCCTTGTACAGCAGCATCGCCACGCGCCGCGGCGGGCGGTCGTCGTCGGCGAGGGCCAGCCTGGAGATCTCCGCCGTGTCGGGCTGTTTGCGAATCCGGTGGTCCGGACCGACCAAGCCGAGGAAGTCGGACTCGAGCATGAAGGGGCAGTCGGCGGGCAAGACCCGCACGAGGGCGGCGAGGCCGACGGATTCCGTATAGACCCCGAGGTGATGGGCCCAGGCGTCGTAACGGTCGGTTTCCAATCCCTCCGGACTCGAGGGAACCCACCCGAGGCGGGTGCAGAAGACGCGATGGCGCAGCCGGTAGGCCTCTGCCAGGTCGTCGGGGGCGGTGATGGGGCGGACCGTCAGAAGGCCTTCCGCGAACCGAACCTCCCGGGTCGGACCGCGGGTCGGTGGGGGGCCTGGGGCCTCGAGGGGTGAGAGGAGGTGCGGCATGGGGCGTCCTGGGATCGCCGGGTGGATGGGGGGGACCCTCGGCCCTGGCGCGGAGAGGAGCGACTGGGGCGAGGGTGCGACAGGAGCGAGGGGAGTTCATTCAGAAAGCAGGCCATGGAAGCTGGAGGCGGGCGAAGACGGATTCGCGACGCGATGGTTCGGCGGCGCCCGTAAAAGAGTCGAGGAATCCAGAGGTTCGCGCCGCGCCGGACTTCGGCTCGGCCCGTCGTGCTTCAGGCCGGGTTGGAAAGCGGGACGATGATGCACCGACCTGTTCGTCTTTGAACAGATACGCCTGGATCGCAAAGGAGAACCCGCTTCGGTCCGAGTGGACCTTCGATCATGAGCGGGATCGGCTGGCAGGGATAGGCGTCGGGCCCGGCGCGGGTTACAGCGTTCCGAAGTGCGAGGTGAACAGGGCGCGCGTGCTCTCCGTGTGCCGGGCGATATCCTCGGCCAGGCGGGCGGCGCCCTCCTCCCAGCGATCCGAGGCGTAGCCGAGGCGCCGGGAGAGGTAGATGAAGGCGTCGGAGTCCGGTTCCGGAAGGACGAGGTCCTTGGCGGTGCCCCGCACGATGCGCAGGGCGTCGATCAGCGCGCGGAGAAACAGGTAGGCGGCGCGCAGCCGCTGCACCTCGTCCGGCGCGAGCAGGCCGGCCCGTCCGAGTTCGTCCAGCGCGGCGAGGGTGTTGGGCGTGCGGATCGCCTCGACCCGGTGTCCGTGCGCGAGCTGGAGGTATTGCGCCAGGTATTCGATGTCAATGAGCCCCCCCGCGCTGTACTTGACGTTGGTCCGTCCGGGCTCGACAAACTCGCGGATTTGCTGCCGGCGGAGGTCCAGGGCGGCGGCGAGGTCCCAGGGCTCGCCGCTGTACACGTAGGCGTCCCGGTGCGCCTCCACCAGCCGGCCGAGGGTGGGGTCACCGGCCACGAACCGCAGCTTGATCAGCGCCTGACGCTCGAAGGGGGCGCTCAAGCCCGAGGGGCTGTAGTAGGCGCGAAGCTCCTCCAGGGCGTTAGCGAGGAGCCCCTTGCCGCCGTGCGGACGGAGTCGAACGTCGAGATGAAAAATCCCGTCCGGTCTGGCCTCGATCCACTGCAGGACTCCTTGCACCACCCGTTCGAAGAACTCCCCGTTATCCAGCGCCGAGCGGCCCGCGGTCCGACCGGCCCCGCCGTAGACGAACAGCAGTTCGATGTCGGAGGCATAGCCCAGCTCGCGTCCGCCGAACTTGCCCAGGCCGAAGACGGCGAAGGGGCAGGGGCGGCCCTTCGCCAGGCGGGGTGACCCATGCCGGCGCGAGAGGCTGCGCTGGCAGTCCGCCCAGGCCTGCGCCACCACGACCTCTGCCAGTTCCGTGAGCGCCAGGGAGAAGTCCGGCAGGGTCGTGGAGGGGTCCAGCAGGTGCCGCATATCGATCCGGAACATCTCGCGGTCCTTGAACTGGTTGAGGATGCGTCGGCGTCGGTCGTCGCTCTTCGCCGAGGCCAGGCGTCGGCGCAGCTCGCCGGCCAGGACCGCCCGCGGGCGGATCAAGGGGAGGCGTTGGTAGGTCGCCAGCACGGGCAGCAGGTTCTCGTGCTGGCGCCGGAGAAAATCCTGCCAGAGGAAGTCGCTCGTCCCCAGGAGGCGGGCCAGCGGCGCAAAGCGCCTGGGATCGCTGAGAAACCGAAGCGCCTTGCCCGGCGCACGCCGACCCTGTTCGAGGAGCCGGTCGAGAAAGCGGTCGAACGACTCGATGGCCTTGGCGGGGTCCGGCGCCCAGGTCAGGGCGTGGGTGAACTGCTTGATCAGCGCCGCCGTCTGCTTCAGTTCCTGCTGCTCGGCCGGGTCTTCGATCTTGCGCCCGTGCCGACCCTGGACGTAGAAGCGGTCGCGGACTTCCGTGCCGACATTCTCGAACCGGGCTTGCCGGATGTAGAGGCCGCGCATCGTCAGGGCGTTGGCGAAGGCGTACAGGAACATGGGCGTGTCCGTGGACCGGATGTCCATGACCGTGTCGGTGGGGGAGAGGCTGTTGTCGAATCGCATGTGGACCGGGTGCAGGAGACCGGTGAACGCTCCCCGCAGCCGGCCGAGCATCTCGACGAGCGGGCGGTTGACGCGGCTCCGGGCCTCCTGGAACCGCTGTTCGTCCAGCAAGCGGATGACGGCGTCCATCTCCCCCACGAGGTGGCGGCGGTCCGCTTCGGCGAAGGACACGCCGGGGATCGGGCGCACGACGAACAGGTCCACGATCTTCCGGCGACTGCTCGTCGCCGACGAGGGGGAACGCCGCGGCCTTGCTCTGAGGGGCGCCGGGCGGGCGGACGGCGGGGGGCCGGCCTCGGCCATCGTGTGGATGCTGCCCTCGCGGATGTCGAGGCCGTGGGCCGAGAGCACGCCGCAGATGGTGGCGAACTCGGAGAAATAGTCGAAGGCGACGACGACCACGTCGTACAGGCCGTCGGGTCGCCGGCTGATGTCCGCCCGGCAGGGGTGATCCAGGCTCACCCGCGCGAGCAGCGTCAAGTGCTTGGCCGCGTCCTCAGGACCGACCCGGGAGAAGTAGTCCTCTCCCATGCGCGTGACGAAGTCGCGGAGGAGGTCAGGGGGAACCTGCGGGCAGAGGGGCGTGAGGGCGTCGATCTGAGCCTGGGCGTCCACCATGCGCACCGATGGGGTGAAGTATAACCGACCGTGCGCGCATTGTCTGTACCGCGACCGGCCAGTATAATGCCCGCCATGCAGGCGCGCGTGCCAGGCCGACCGCGAGCGGTCTCCGGCCGTCGCGGCGGACCAGGCCGCCGGCCGTCCCCCGGCCCCGCGCAGTTGCTGCTGGCCCCGGGCCTGAGTCCCGATGCCGTGGCCCGGCTGCTCGCTCCCTACGGCTTCACCGACCCCAAGCGGGCCGACGCGAACCTCCAGGCCATGGCCGGCGAGCCGGCGACCAGGGCGCGCCTCGCCCGCATCGTCGGAGATTTGTTGGAGTCGGTCGGGCGGACGGCCGATCCGGACCGGGCGCTGGACTTCTGGGATCGGCTGATCCAGGCCGGCGTCAACCGCGGCCAGCTCTACGATTACCTGCGCGACGCCCCGCGGATCCTGCACCTGCTCTGCACGATTCTCGGGAACAGCCCGGCGCTCGCCCAGACCCTCATCCGCGATCCCTATCTGATCTACTGGCTCGGCGAAGAGGAGGTCCTGACCCGCAGGCCGTCGCGGGACGAGATGCAGAAGGCGCTGAGCGGCCTCCTCGCCAACGTCAACGCGATCGAGCTCAAGCTGGAGGCGTTGCGACGGTACAAGCGGCGCGAAATGCTCCGGGTCGCGGTCCGCGACCTGCTGGGGCTGACGGGGGTCCGCGAGACGACGGTCGCCCTCACGGACCTCGCGGCCGTCCTGATCCAGGCCGCCTACGAGTGCGTGGAGGTTGAGCTCCGCCGGCGCCACGGCATTCCCATGCACCGGGACGGCTATGGGCGGCTCGTGAAGACCGGGTTCGCCGTCATCGCGATGGGGAAGCTGGGCGGCGGCGAGCTGAACTACAGCTCGGACGTGGACCTGATCTACGTCTACGCCTCGGAGGAAGGGCGGACCTACCCCGCCGCGAAGGCGGCGGCCTCCGTCTCCAACGAGGAATATTTCGAGTATCTCGGCCGCGACCTGACACGGGCGCTCGGCGAGGTGACGCAGGAGGGTTATGTCTTCCGCGTGGACCTGCGGCTCCGCGCGGAAGGGTCGGTCGGTCGGCTCGCCCGGCCGCTGGCCTCCTATGAGCGGTATTACCAGACCCGCGGCCAGGTGTGGGAGCGGCTTGCCCTCTTGAAGGCCTGGCCCATCGCGGGCGACGCCGCCGTGGGGAGAGACTTTCTGAGGCGGGTGCGCCCCTTCATCTTCCAGCGCCCGGACGGCGAAGCCGGTGCCCGCGCGCAGCGGGCCGTGCTCGACGAGGTCAAGGCGGTCAAGGAGATGATCGACGGGAAGATGGCCGACCGCGGCCACCAGCAGCGGAACGTGAAGCTGGGAACGGGGGGCATCCGAGAGATCGAGTTTCTCGTGCAGACGGTTCAGGTGTTGGGCGGCCAAGCCCTGCCGGGCATCGTCAGCCGGAACACCCTCGACTCGCTGGCGCGCTTCAGGCGCAAGGGCCTGCTCTCAGCCGCCCAGCACGACCGGCTGGTGCGGGCCTATCTGTTCCTGCGCAACGTCGAGCACAAGCTCCAGATGGTCCACGATCTGCAGACCCACGCGCTGCCGGAGGGGGAGGACGAGATAGCCCGTTGCGGGATCAGGTTGGGCTATGGGACGCGGGATCGGCGAGCGGCGAGGAGGCGATTCGCTGCGGACTTGGCCCGGCACACCGGCATCGTGCACCGGGCCTTCGTCAACCTGTTCTACAAGCCGGAGGACTGCGCGCTACTCAAGGCGGCGTTGAAGAAGCGCGAGCGAGGGGCGACGCGTCGGCGAGACCGGCTCCGCTGAGCGGCCGGAGGCGCATGGGTCGCTCGACGTTCCACGGTAGCTCGACACCATACCTCCTCCCTCCAAGAACATAGGGCCGGGCGATCCTGCGATCCCCCGGCCCTACGACCGAGCTCGGACGGCCTACGGCTGTCGGGTAGGGTGTCTGCTCAGTACATCCCCTCCATGCCGTGGCTGTGGCCGGGCATGGCCGGTTCCTTCTTCTCCTCCGGCAGCTCCGTGATCATGACCTCGGTGGTGAGCATCAGGCCCGCCACGCTGGCCGCGTTCTGCAGCGCGCACCGAGTCACCTTGGTCGGGTCGATGATCCCCGCTTCCAGCATGTCTACGTACTGCTCGGTCGCGGCGTTGAACCCGAACGACGCCTTCGCGTTCTGCCGGACCTTGTCCACGACGACCGAGCCCTCGACGCCGGCGTTCTCCGCGATCTGCCGGATCGGCTCTTCGAGCGCGCGCCGGACGATGTTCACGCCGACCTGCTGCTCGGCCGGAAGCTTCAGGCTCTCCAGTGCGGGGATGCAGCGCAGCAGCGCCACGCCGCCGCCGGGAACGATGCCCTCCTCCACGGCCGCCTTGGTCGCGTGCAGGGCGTCCTCGACGCGCGCCTTCTTTTCCTTCATCTCGGTCTCGGTCGCGGCGCCGACGTTGATCACGGCGACTCCGCCGACGATCTTCGCGAGCCGCTCCTGGAGTTTCTCCCGGTCGTAGTCCGAGGTCGTCTCCTCGATCTGCGCCTTGATCTGCTTGACGCGGGCCTCGATCTTCTTCGGATCGCCGTAGCCCTCCACGATCGTCGTGTTGTCCTTGTCGATCGTGACGCGCTTCGCCCGGCCCAGGTCGGTGAGCTTGATGTTCTCCAGCTTGAGGCCCAACTCCTCCGAGATCACCTGGCCGCCGGTCAGGATGGCGATGTCTTCCAGCATGGCCTTCCGGCGGTCGCCGAAGCCCGGGGCCTTGACGGCCGCGACGTTGAGGGTGCCGCGCAGCTTGTTGACCACGAGGGTGGCGAGCGCCTCGCCCTCGACGTCCTCGGCGATGATCACGAGCGGCCGCCCCATCTTGGCCACCTGCTCCAGGAGGGGCAGGAGGTCCTTCATGCCGCTGATCTTCTTCTCATGGATGAGCAGGAAGGGCTCTTCGAGGGAGGCTTCCATGCGCTCGGCGTTGGTGACGAAGTAGGGGGAGATGTATCCGCGGTCGAACTGCATGCCCTCGACCACGTCCAGCGACGTGGACATGGACTTGGCCTCCTCGACCGTGATGACGCCGTCCTTGCCCACCTTCTCCATCGCCTCGGCGATCAGCTCGCCGATCGTCGAGTCGTTGTTCGCGGAGATGGTACCGATCTGCGAGATCTCCTTCTTGTTCTGACAGGGCTTGCTGAGCTTCTTGAGCTCCGCCACCACGGCCTCGACGGCGCGGTCGATCCCCCGCTTGATCTCCATCGGGTTGCCGCCGGCCGTGATGTTCTTCGCGCCCTCGCGGAAGATGGCCTGCGCGAGCACGGTCGCGGTGGTCGTGCCGTCGCCCGCCGTGTCGCTGGTCTTGCTCGCGACCTCGCGCACGAGCTGGGCGCCCATGTTCTCGTAGGGGTTCTTGAGTTCGATCTCCTTGGCGACGGTCACGCCGTCCTTGGTGATGGTCGGCGCACCGAACTTCTTATCGAGAATCGCGTTGCGCCCCTTCGGCCCCAGGGTGGCCTTCACGGCGTCGGCCAACTGGTTCACACCGCGCAGGATGGCGGCCCGGGCCTGGTCACTGTACAGCAGCTGCTTTGGCATCGTCGTCCTCCATTCATTGGTCGCATCGTTCAGTGTCGAAACTCACGCGGTCGAGAGGCACCCTCCGTTAGGAGGTGAAGACCCCGAGCACGTCCTCTTCCTTGAGGATCAGGCAGTCTTCGTCGTCGATCCGAAGCTTGCTGCCGGAGTACTTGTCGAACAGCACCTGATCGCCGACCTTCAGGTTCTTGACGTCCTTGCCCACGGCCTGGACGGTCCCCCGCTGCGGCTTCTCCTTGGCCGAATCCGGCACGTAGATGCCCCCGGCCGTCCGCTCCATCTCCTCGGTGTAGGTGATGAAGACCCGATCGCCCAGCGGCTGGAAGTTCTTCGCTGCGGTTGAAGCCTTCTTCTCCTTGGTTTCCGTGGCCATGCTGACCCCTCCTCCTGATGAAATTAGTGGTATGGCACTGAGTTCCCCGAATCGGTACCCGCCGGCTGGTGTCGGGACCGGGGAGGGCGTTCCCCCGTCCCCGCCGCGGGTCGGTGTGGAAGGCCGTAGACCGGCTTTGAGATAGCCCCGAGCCGCCTCAAGTCAAGGGGGCCTGGGGGAAATTCTTTCTCGGGGAGGCGCGGGGAAGTCCGTTGGAAGGCGGATGCCGGGCCGCGGAGGCCGCCGGCGCGGGAGCTCAGGATCTGAGCAAGTCGAAGTCCTTGATTTCCTTCTTCATGTAGTCCCGCAGGCGCTTGATGATCCTGGCTTCGATCTGTCGGGTGCGCTCCTTGGTGATGCCGTACTTCTGGCCTAAGTCTTCCAGGGTCAGGGGCGTTTCCGAGAGGATCCGATTGCGGAGGATGTCTTCGTCCCGCTCGTCGAGGGTCCTGGTGAACTCCGCCAGCTTTCGGCGGAAGATGATCCGCAGTTCGTTGTCCGCCAATTCCTCGTCGGCGGGGGTCTGCTGGGACGGCAGGACGTCCAAAAGGGTGCCGTCGGAATCCTCGCTCAGCGGCTGGTCGAGCGACAGCTCCCAGTTCCCCAGGCGCTGGTCCATCTCGATGACGTCGCGCTCGCGGACCTGCAACCGGTCGGCCAGGAGCTTCGTGTCCGGCGCGAAGCCCTGGTGCTCGAGCCGGGCCTTCTCCTTGCGGAGATTGTAGAAGAGCTTGCGCTGGTCCTGCGTCGTGCCGACCTTCACGAGCCGGAAGTTGTTCAGCAGGTACCGGAGGATGTAGGCCCGCACCCACCAGGCCGCGTAGGCGTGGAACCTGACGTTCTTGGTCGGGTCGAACTTCTTGATCGCCTGCATCAGCCCGACGTTGCCCTCCTGGATCAGGTCCATGTGGTCGAAGCCGGTGTGCAGGTACTCGGAGGCGATCGCGACCGACACGCGGAGGTTCGCCAGGATCAGGCGGACGGCCGCCTCGCGGCTGCCCTGCTCCTGGTACTCGCGGAAGAGCCGGAGCTCCTCCTCCTTGGAGAGGTAGGGGTAGCGACGGACCTCAGCCAGGTAGCGTTGCAGGGTCGTCGTGGGGGCGAGGGCCGTGCCGGATGCCTCGTCCCGGTCCGCGGCCCGCGCGGGCTCCGCCGACTCCGGCGAGAGCTCCATGGCGGCGAGCGTGTCGGGCCCCGCCTCGACGTCGTCCGTCTCCGGCGTCTCTTCCAGGTCTTCGTGCGCTCGGTCGGTCATGGCGTATCCGGGTGTTGGATCGAGGGCATTATAAACGGAACGGCGGGCCAGCACAAAAGCGCGACGCGCCGCGCGGCCCCAGAGCCCGCGTTCTTGCGGGACGGTACCGACGACGCCTATAGTGCAGGGCGACGCGAAGGAGACGAGCATGCCGGCGCAACACCTGTGGCGATCGCTTCGGAGCGGGCACTGGCCCACGCTCCTCGCCGCCTGGCTGCATTTCGAAGTGAGCTTCATGGTCTGGCTCCTCATCGGGGCGCTCGCGGTGCCGATCGCGGAGGAGTTCGGCCTGGGTCCCGGCGCGAAGGGGTTGTTGGTGGCGGTGCCCCTCTTGAGCGGCTCGCTCTTGCGCGTGCCCGTCGGCCTGCTCGCGGACCGCCACGGCGCCAAGCCCGTGGGGATGGCGATCCTCGGCTGTGCGGGGCTCGGCCTGCTGTGGGGCTGGAGCGCGGCGGGTACCTATGGGGAAATGCTCGGGGTCGGGCTGGCCGTCGGCGTGGCCGGGGCGAGCTTCGCCGTCGCCCTGCAGCTGGCCAGCGTGGCCTACCCACCGGCGCACCAGGGGCTGGCCCTCGGTGTGGCCGCCTCGGCCAACAGCGGGACCGTGCTGGCGATGCTGGCGGCGCCGGCGTTGGCCGAGGCGTTCGGGTGGCGCGGCGTCTTCGGGGCCCTCGCCCTGCCGGTTTTCGCGACCCTCCTGCTCTTCGCCGCGCTGGTGCCCGGGACTCCGGGGCGGGCTCGCCGGGCGACGGACTCGCCCTGGCCCGCATCGCTCGCGGACGCGCTGCGCCGCCGGTCGTTGCCCTGGCTCTGCGCGCTGTATGCCGTGACCTTCGGCGGCTTCGTCGGGCTGTCGAGCTTCCTGCCGACTTTCCTGCACGATCGGTATGGCCTCGACGTCGTCGCCGCGGGGGCGGTCACGGCGGGCTGCGCGCTGGCCGGGAGTCTGGTCCGACCGGCCGGGGGCTATGCCGCCGACCGGAGGGAAGCGCTGGGGTTGTTGCGGTGGCTCTTCCCGTTTGTCGCCCTCCTCGGCCTGGGCGTCGGCGCGATGCCGCCGCTCCCGTGGGCGGCGCCGGTGTTGTTCCTGTCCGTCACGCTGTTGGGGTTCGGCAACGGCGTGGTCTTTCGGCTGGTGTCCGAGCGGTTTCCCAAGCAGATCGGCCTTGCCGCCGGCCTGGTCGGCGCGGCGGGCGCCTTCGGGGGCTTCCTGCTCCCGCTGTCCCTGGGACTGCTCCATGAGCTGACGGGGAGTTATCGGTCGGGGTTCTTCGGGTTCGCGGCGGTGGCCATGGGCGCCTGGGCCAGCGTCGAGGCGGCGCATCGTGCGCGAAACAGTCCGGCCGCGGAGCCCGGCGGTTTTTCCCGTTGACACGATGGGGAGATAAGTTTTACCTTTTGAGCACTTAGCTTGACGGCGACAGAGGCAGGAGGCTCACGCATGGCCGCGGGCTTCGACACGATCGACGAGGCGATCAAGGAGATCAAGAAGGGCCGCTTCGTGATCCTCGTGGATGACGAGGACCGCGAGAACGAGGGCGACCTGGTGATGGCGGCGGAGAAGGTGACGCCGCAGGCCATCAACTTCATGGCCAAGCACGCCCGCGGGCTGATCTGCCTGGCCCTGACGCCGGAGCGGGTGGAGGAGCTCCAGCTCCCGCCGCAGGCCGCCGAGAACACGGCGACCTTCGGCACGGCCTTCACGGTCTCCATCGACGCCCGCAAGCACATCACGACGGGCATCTCGGCCGCCGACCGGGCGACCACGATCCGCACGGCCATCGACCCCAAATGCAAGCCGGCCGACCTCGCCAGGCCCGGCCACGTGTTTCCCCTCAAGGCCCAGAAGGGCGGGGTGCTCAAGCGCGCCGGGCAGACCGAGGGCTCCGTGGACCTAGCCCGGCTCGCGGGCCTCTACCCGGCGGCCGTCATCTGCGAGATCATGAACGACGACGGCACGATGGCGCGCGTGCCGGAGCTGCAGGCCGTGGCGAAGGCGCACGGGCTGAAGATCGTCACGGTCAAGGACCTCATCGAATACCGGATGCGCCGCGAGACCTTCATCAAGCGCATCGCGGGCGCGAAGCTGCCGACCCTGTTCGGCGAGTTCGAGGCGGTGGTCTTCGAGAATGAGGTGGACGGCGGTACCCACATCGCGCTCGTGAAGGGGCTCGTGGACCAGGGGCCCACCCTCGTGCGCGTCCACTCCGGCTGTCTGACCGCCGACGTGTTCGGCTCGCTCCGGTGCGATTGCCGCGACCAGCTCCACCACGCGATGCGGATCATCGAGAAGGAGGGGCGGGGCGTCCTCCTCTACCTGAACCAGGAAGGTCGGGGCATCGGGCTGCTGAACAAGATCCGGGCCTACAAGCTGCAGGACGAGGGCAGCGACACGGTCGAGGCCAACCTGCAGCTCGGCTTCAAGCCGGACCTGCGCGACTACGGGATCGGCGCACAGATTCTCGTGAACCTGGGCCTCCGCGACATCCGGCTGATCACCAACAACCCGCGCAAGATCGTCGGCATCGAGGGCTACGGCCTGCGGGTCGTCGAGCGCGTGCCCATCGAGATTCCGCCGCACGAGGCGAACGAGCGGTACCTGCGGACGAAGAAGACCAAGCTCGGCCACATCCTGAGCAACGTGTGACGGCGCGGCGCCGCGCACGCGGTTCCTTTCCTCCCGGCCTGGACACGCGACGGCATGACGACCATCGAAGGCCATCTTGACGCCAGGGGCCTGCGCTTCGGCCTCGTCGTCAGCCGCTTCAACGAGTTCATCACGCGCCGGCTCCTCGCCGCCGCGGTCGAGACCCTGACCGAGGCCGGCGCCGCGGACGAGGCCCTGGTCGTCGTGCGCGTGCCCGGCGCCTTCGAGATTCCGCTCGCGGCGCGCGCGCTCGCGTCGTCCCGTCGGGTGGACGCCGTGATCTGCCTCGGCGCCGTCATCCGCGGCGAGACCCCGCATTTCGAGTACATCAGCGCCGAGGCCGCGCGGGGCATCGCCCGGGCGTCGCTCGATGCGCGCCTGCCGGTCATCTTCGGCGTCCTCACGACGGACACGGTGGACCAGGCGCTCGCGCGCGCCGGCGCGGGGGAGCGCAACCGCGGGGCCGACGCCGCGCGGACGGCGATCGAGATGGCGACGCTGCTCAAACAGTTGAAAGGGCCTAGGCAAGGGAGCAAGTTGCAAGGGGCAGGCGGCAAACGAGGTCCACGGGGGAGCCGCAGGTCCTGACGGCCTCTACTCGCCCGCGTGTGGACTTGCTACTTGCCGCCGTTCGATCATGGGCAGCCGTCGCACAGCACGCGCGCGCGCGCTCCAGTTGCTCTTCCAGTGGGACATCCACGGGGCGCCGGGCCCCTGGCTGCAGGACTTCTGGCTCCAACACCCGGAACCGGACGACGTGCGCGAGTTCGCGGATCGGCTCGTCGAGGGTGTCCGGGAGCGGCGCCAGGAGCTGGATACCGTGATCGGTGCACAGTCCGCCAACTGGACCGTCGGCCGCATGCCGGTCGTGGACCGGAACATCCTGCGCGCGGCGGTGTACGAGCTCCTGTGGATGCCGGACGTGCCGGCTCGCGTCACGATCAACGAGGCCGTCGAGCTGGCCCGGGCCTTCGCGGATGAGGAAGCGACGGGCTTCGTCAACGGCGTGCTGGACAAGATCCTCAGGGTGGACGAGCGGCTGGCCGGCAAGCGGGCGGAGGCCGAAGCGGCGGTGAAACGTAAAACGGGAGACGGCGATCGCGATCTATCCCGCGAGCGATGCGGCGCGACCGACGAGAGACGAGAGACGAACCATGGGTGAGTGGTGATTGACCGGTACACGCTCCCGCGCATGAAGGCGGTCTGGGAGCTGAGGCGTAAATACGAGGTCTGGCTGGAGGTGGAGCTGCTGGCCTGCGAGGCGCTGGAGCGGGCGGGCAAGGTGCCCCGCGGCGTCACGGCTCGCGTCCGTCGCCGGGCCAAGATCGACCCGGACCGGATCGCCGCGATCGAGAAGGTGGTCAAGCACGACGTGATCGCCTTCCTGGAGTCGCTGGCCGAGTCCGTGGGGCCGGACGCGCGCCACCTGCACACGGGGCTCACCTCCTCCGACATCGTGGACACGGCCCTGGCCGTCCAGATGACGGAGGCGATGGACCTCGTCCTCCGGGACGTCGAGGGGCTGCTGGCGGTGCTCAAGGCCAGGGCCGTCGAGCATCGGGACACGGTCATGGTCGGGCGATCCCACGGGATTCACGGCGAGCCGATCTCCTTCGGCTTCAAGCTGGCCATCTGGTACGAGGAGGTTGTCCGGCACCGGGCGCGGCTCCGCGCCGCGCGGGAGGAGATCGCGGTCGGGAAGCTGTCCGGCGCGATGGGCACCTTCGCGCACTTGGGACCGGAGGTCGAGGCCTTTGTCTGCCGCCGGCTGGGCTTGAAGCCGGACCCCGTGTCCAGCCAGGTCGTGCAGCGGGACCGGCACGCCGCGTACCTCTCGGCGCTGGCCCTGCTCGCGGCGACGGTCGAGAAGATCGCCACCGAGGTCCGGCATCTGCAGCGGACCGAGGTGCTGGAGGCCGAGGAGTATTTCTCGGCCGGGCAAAAGGGCTCTTCCGCGATGCCGCACAAGCGGAACCCCATCGCTTCGGAGAACCTCTGCGGCCTCGCCCGCATCGTCCGGGCCAACAGCCTGGCCGCGCTGGAGAACGTCGCGCTCTGGCACGAGCGCGACATCAGCCACTCCTCGGTCGAGCGGGTGATCTTGCCGGACAGCACGATTCTCGTGGACTACATGCTGGCCCGGCTCACCGAGATCGTCCGGACGCTGCTGGTCTATCCCGATCGCATGAAGCGGAACTTGGAGCTCACCGGCGGCCTGATCTACTCGCAACGGCTCCTGTTGGCCCTGGTGGAGCGGGGCGCCCAGCGGAAGGACGCCTACGAGGCGGTCCAGCGCTGCGCGATGGAGGCCTGGCGGGGCAGGGCCGGGTTCCAGGACCTCATCGCCAAGGACCCACTGGTGACCCGCTACCTGACGCCGCAGCGCATCGCCGCCTGCTTCGACGCGCGGTACTATCTGCGGCACCTGGATACGATCTACCGGCGCGTCTTCACGGGGCCGCGCGGCGGCCGGCCTCGACGGCCGGGGAGGGGAACCTGACGATGGCCGATGCCGCCGGGACGAAGGGCGCGCTGCTCTACGAGGGCAAGGCCAAGAAGGTCTTCGAGACGTCCGACCCCGACCAGGTCATCCAGTACTTCAAGGACGATGCGACGGCCTTCAACGCCCAGAAGAAGGGGACGATCCTCGACAAGGGCCTCGTCAACAACCGGGTCAGCGAGCGGCTCTTCCGTCTGCTGGAGGAGGGCGGCGTGCCGACCCACTTCGTTAAGCGGCTCAGCGACCGGGAGATGCTGACGAGGAAGGTGCGGATCGTCCCGATCGAGGTCGTGGTCCGCAACCTCGTGGCCGGAAGCCTCGCCAAGCGGCTCGGCCTCCCGGAGGGCGAGCCGATCGCGCCGCCGCTCGTCGAGTTCTATTACAAGCACGACGCGCTGGGCGATCCCCTGATCACCGAGGAGCATATCCGCCTGCTCAAGCTGGCCGATGCCGCGACGGTGGCGGACATCAAGGCTCTCGCGCTCAAGGTCAACGGCATCCTCGTCCCGTTCTTCCGGGAGCGGCGCATGATCCTGGTGGACTTCAAGCTGGAGTTCGGGCTGCATCGGGGGCGGCTCATCCTGGCCGACGAAATCTCTCCCGACACCTGCCGGTTCTGGGACCAGGAGACGCGGGAGTCCATGGACAAGGACCGCTTCCGCAAGGACCTGGGGCGGATCGAGGAGGCCTACCGGGAGGTGCTGCGCCGTGTCTGCGCCTGAGCCGGCGCCGCGCCGCACGGTCGCCCAGCGGTTGATGGACTACGGGCTGATCGCCGCCGTGTCCGTCTGGGTGGCGGCCGTGGCCCTGATGGCCTACCACGCGCCCGACCCGTTCTGGCGGTGGACCTTCGCGGCCCTCGCGCTGGCGGGCCTCGGGACGATCGGCCTGATTCTCTGGGTGAAGACGTACATCGGCAACTTGACCCGGGTGACGGAGGAGGAACGACGACCGTGAAGGCGAAGATTCACGTGACCCTGAAGCCCGGCATCCTGGACCCGCAGGGCAAGGCGATCGAGCATGCGCTGGAGACCCTGGGGTTCACCGGCGCCGGCAACGTCCGGATGGGCAAATACCTGGAGATGGACCTCAAGGAGTCGGCCAGGGACAAGGCCGAGGCCCAGGTCAAGGCCATGTGCGAGAAGCTCCTGGCCAACACCATTATCGAAGAATACAGCTACGAGCTGACACCGTGAGTGTTGAACCTGTCGGGACGACGTCATTCGAAAGGTAAAATTCCAAACCGCTCATGCATTTCGGCGTCCTCATCTTTCCCGGCAGCAACTGCGACCACGACGTGATCTATGTCCTCTCCGACGTCCTGGGCCAGCGCGTCACGCCCGTCTGGCACAAGGAGACGTCGCTGACCGGGCTCGACGCCGTGATCCTGCCCGGCGGCTTCTCCTACGGCGACTACCTGCGGACCGGCGCCATCGCGCGCTTCTCGCCCGTGATGGGAGCGGTCACGCGCTTCGCCGCCGAGGGAGGGCTGGTGCTCGGCATCTGCAACGGGTTTCAGATCCTCCTGGAGGCCGGCCTGCTGCCGGGGGCCATGTTGCGGAACCGCTCGCTCGCCTTCATCTGCGAGGACGTGCACGTCCGCGTCGAGAACGCCGCCACGCCCTTCACGGGGCGCTGCGAGCCGGGGCAGGTGCTGAGGATTCCCATCGCCCACGCCGACGGGAACTACTACACCGACGCGGTGACCCTCTCCCAGCTCAAGGCCAACGCCCAGGTCGTGTTCCGCTACTGCACGCCGGAGGGGGAGCTCGCGGATGCGGCCAACCCCAACGGCTCGCTGGACGGCGTCGCCGGGATCATCAACGCGGCCGGCAACGTCATGGGCATGATGCCGCACCCCGAGCGGTGCGCCGAGGCAATCCTGGGGAACGAGGACGGCCGGCTGATCTTCCTTTCGATGCTGGACGCGCTGAACAAGGCGAGCCTCGGGGCTCGCACAGCCTAGGGGCGCCGGGCGTGGGACTTCCGCTACTCGCGTTCCTCGTCGTTCTCCTTGGCCCGGCCGCGGCGGTCGGCGCTGCACCGCTCGATCTCCAGGGGCTGGGACTGCCGCTGGACTGCCTGCTCGGGGAGACCTGTTGGCTGGTCAACTACGTGGACACGGACCCCTCGACGCAGGCGAGGGACTTCCGCTGCGGCCCGCGGACCTACAACGGCCATGACGGGACCGACTTCGCGATCCGTGACCTCGGCGTGATGGCCAAGGGGGTGTCTGTCGTGGCGAGCGCGCCCGGCCTCGTCATGAGCGTCCGGGATGGAGTGGCGGATGCGGCCCTCACCGGTGCGGCCTCCCGCGCCAGGGTCAAGGGGAAGGCGTGCGGCAACGGGGTGGTGCTCGATCATGGGGAGGGGTGGGAGACGCAGTACTGCCATCTGCGGAGGGGCAGCATCACGGTCAAGGTCGGCGAGCGGGTCGAGGCCGGCGCCCGACTCGGCCTCGTCGGGCTCTCCGGCCAGACGGAATTTCCCCATGTCCATCTGGCGGTCCGCCGGGACGGACGGGCGGTTGATCCCTTCACGGGCCGGGGAGCCGCCTCGGGATGCGGGCAGGAGGGTCAGGCCCTGTGGGGGGCCGGCCTCTTCCTGCCCTATGAGGAGGTGGTCCTGTACCACGCCGGCTTCGCCGCCGATCGGCCGGACCCGGCGGCCATCCGCAAGGGAGAGGGCCTCGACGGCCTCCTGTCGGCGAGCGCTCCGGCCCTGGTCTTCTGGGTGGACATCTTCGGCGTGGAGGCGGGCGACCGGCTGCGGTTCCAAATCACCGGTCCGGACGGGAAGCCGGTGCTGGAGGAGGAGCAGCCGATCGAGAAGACCCAGGCGCGCCGCTTCGCCTACGTCGGCAAGCGACTCAAGGCCGAGACCTGGCCGTCCGGTTCCTACACGGGCAGGGTCACGCTGACGCGCTCTGCCGAGGGCGGGGAGCTCAGCCGCGAAGTCGTGCGGACGGTGACGGTGCGCTGACAGAAGGAGGCCGCGGTGCGCAAGGCGTACAAGATGAAGCGGCGTGACGGATGAAAGCCACGGATCCGCCCATCACCAAGGATCTCGTCGCGCAGCACAACCTGACCGACGAGGAGTATCGGAAGATCGTCGAGGTCCTCGGCCGGGAGCCGAGCCTGACCGAGCTCGGCATGTTCTCCGTCATGTGGTCGGAGCATTGCTCCTACAAGAGCTCGCGCGTGCATCTCAAGAAGCTCCCGACCACGGGGCCGCGCGTGGTCCAGGGGCCGGGCGAGAACGCGGGCGCGGTGGACATCGGCGGCGGGCTCGCGGCCGTCTTCAAGATGGAGTCCCACAACCACCCCTCCTTCATCGAGCCCTACCAGGGCGCGGCGACCGGCGTAGGGGGCATCCTGCGCGACATTTTCACGATGGGGGCGAGGCCGATCGCGCTGCTCGACTCGCTGCGGTTCGGGCCGCTGGACCGGCCGTTGAACCGACATCTGTTCAAGGGCGTGGTCGCGGGTATCGCCGGCTACGGCAACTGCATGGGGGTGCCGACGGTCGGCGGCGAGGCCGTCTTCGGCGAAATCTATACCCACAATCCCCTCGTCAACGTCTTCTGCCTGGGCATCGTGAGGAAGGATCGCATCTTCAGGGGGCTCGCGACGGGCGTGGGGAACCCCGTGATCTACGTCGGCTCCAAGACCGGCCGGGACGGCATCCACGGCGCGACCATGGCCTCGGACTCCTTCGACGAGGGCTCGGAAGCCAAGCGGCCGACGGTCCAGGTCGGCGACCCCTTCACCGAGAAGCTCCTGCTGGAGGCCTGTCTGGAGCTGATGGCGGGCGACCTGCTCGTCGGCATCCAGGACATGGGCGCGGCGGGCCTGACCTCGTCCTCCTGCGAGATGGCCGCGCGGGCCGGCAACGGCGTGGAGCTGGACCTCGCGCAGGTGCCGCGGCGCGAGCCGGGCATGACGCCCTATGAGATCATGCTCTCCGAATCCCAGGAGCGGATGCTGATGATCGCCAAGGAGGGCCGCGAGGAGGAGGTGCTCGCCGTCTGCCGCAAGTGGGACCTCGACGCGGCGGTCATCGGCCGGGTCACGGCGGACGGGATGCTGCGGGTCCGCGAGGCCGGGAAAGTCGTGGCGGAGATTCCGGCCAGGGCGCTGGCGGACGACGGCCCGCGCTACGAGCGGCCCAGCGCCCCGCCCGCCTACCAGGAGACGCTCCAGGCGCTCAACCTCGACGTGCTGCCCGACCTGCCGCTCAAGACCTCCCCGACGGAGCTGCTGCTCTCCCTCCTCGCCTCGCCCACGATCGCGAGCAAGGCCTGGGTCTACCGGCAGTACGATCACATGGTGCGCACCAACACGCTCGTCCGTCCGGGCTCGGATGCCGCCGTGGTCCGCATCAAGGGCACGGACAAGGCCTTGGCCCTGACGACGGACGGCAACGGGCGGTACTGCCTGCTCCATCCCTACGTGGGCGCGATGATCGCGGTCGCGGAGGCGGCGCGCAACCTGGCCTGCTCGGGCGCGGAGCCGATCGGGCTGACCGACTGTCTGAACTTCGGCAACCCCGAGCGGCCGGACGTGATGTGGCAGTTCATCCTCTGCATCGAGGGGATCAAGGACGCCTGCGAGGCCTTGTCCATCCCCGTCGTCAGCGGCAATGTGAGCTTCTACAACGAGACGAACGGCCTGTCCATCTACCCGACGCCGATCCTCGGCATGGTCGGGCTGATCGAGCCGGCCGACCGCGCCATGACGCAGGGGTTCAAGCAGGTGGGCGACGTCATCATCCTGCTCGGGGAGAGCCGCGACGACCTGGGGGGCACGGAGTACCTGCGCGTCGTCCACCAGCGGGAGCAGGGCTCGCCGCCGCAGCTCGACCTGGAGCGGGAGAAGGCGGTCCAGGCCTGCGTGCGGGACCTGATCGGGGGCGGGCTCATTCGGTCGGCGCACGACTGCTCCGACGGCGGGCTCGCGGTGGCGCTGGCGGAATCCTGCCTTTCGGCTCCGGCGGGACCCCTGGGCGCCGTGGTAGAATTGGCGCCGTCCGGCCTCCGACGGGATTCGCTGTTGTTCGGCGAGAGTCAGTCACGCATCGTCGTGTCGGCCGGTCCGGACCAGGTTGACGCGGTGGTGAAGGCGGCACGGGGTCGCGGCGTGCCGGCCGCGGCGATCGGCCGGGTGGGCGGGGGCCGGCTCATCGTCGAGGTCGCGGCGGACCGCTGGGGGGCGGCCTGCCGGATCGACGCGGATCTCGCCGCGCTCCACGACGCCTGGGCGAACGGCATCGAGCGGGCGTTGGGGCAGTCGTGAAGGTGGGGGGGCAAGGGGCATGAGTGGGACCGGCAAGCAACGTCCGACCGCCTCACGCCCCACGCCCCACGCCTCACGCTCATTGCGGATCACCCCCGACAAGCTCCACGAGGAGTGCGCGGTCTTCGGCATCTACGGCCACAAGGAGGCTGCCAACCTCACCTACCTGGGGCTCTACGCGCTCCAGCACCGCGGCCAGGAGGGCTCCGGCATCGTCTCCAGCGACGGCGAGCAGTTCTACCTGGAGAAGGCCATGGGGCTCGTCGCGGACATCTACACCAAGGCCGTCCTCAAGCGCCTGCCCGGCCACATGGCGATCGGACATAACCGGTATTCGACGGCCGGCGACAGCAACCTCAAGAACGTCCAGCCGCTCACCGTCAACTTCGCGCTCGGGAACCTGGCGCTCGCCCACAACGGCAACCTGATCAACGCCACGATGCTCCGCAACGAGCTGGAGGCCTACGGCGCCATCTTCCAGTCCACGACGGACAGCGAGGTGATGATCCACCTGATCGCCCATTCGCGCGGGGACACGCTGCTCGCGCGGGTCGTGGACGCGCTGACTCAGATCCGCGGCGCCTTCTCCGTCGTGCTGTTGACCGACCGCGGGATCATCGCCGCGCGCGACCCCCACGGCTTCCGTCCCCTCTGCCTGGGCCGGATCAAGGACAGTTGGCTCGTCGCGTCCGAGAGCTGCGCCTTCGACCTGATCGGCGCCGAGTACGTGCGGGAGATCGAGCCGGGCGAGCTGGTCGTGCTGGACGAGAAGGGCGTCAGCAGCCACCGGCCCTTCCCGAAGACCGACCCGGCCATGTGCGTGTTCGAGCACGTCTACTTCGCCCGGCCCGACAGCCGCATCTTCAGCCAGCACGCCGTGTACCTGACGCGCAAGGCCTATGGACGGCAGCTCGCCAAGGAGGCCGGGGTGGACGCGGACATCGTGATCCCGGTCCCGGACTCGGGCGTGCCGGCGGCGCTCGGCTACGCGGAGGGGGCGCGCATTCCATTCGAGAACGGGCTGATCCGCAACCACTACGTGGGCCGTACCTTCATCGAGCCGCAGCAGGCGATCCGCCACTTCGGGGTGAAGATCAAGCTCAACGCGGTGCCCGAGGTGCTGGCCGGCAAGCGCGTCGTCGTGGTGGACGACTCGATCGTGCGGGGGACCACGAGCCGGAAGATCGTCAAGATGCTCCGGCACGCCGGCGCGCGGGAGGTCCACATGCGGATCAGCTCGCCGCCGATCATCTCTCCCTGCTTCTACGGGATCGACACGCCCACCCGCCGCGAGCTGATCGGCTGCAGCCACACGATCCAGGAGATCCGCAAGTACATCACCGCCGACAGCCTGGCCTACCTGAGCCTGGAGGGCATGCTCGCGGCCTCGCCGGGCCGGCCCGGGCACTACTGCACCGCCTGCTTCACCGAGCGGTATCCCATCCCCTTCACCAAGGCCGAGGAGCTGCAGCTCGGACTCTTCGAGCCGCTTCTGTGAGCCGGTTGCCGCTGATTTTCTCCGCGTGCTAGGATAGCGGCCGGAGCCCATCAGCGTCGGGGCGCGCCGTCAGCAGCGCGCCCGGGACCCGCATCTCATCCAGTCTTTCGGCGGAGGCCACGATGAAGCGGACAGCCGGAATCCTCCTGAGCCTGGCGCTGGTCGCGACGGTCGCGACCACCGCATCGGCCAAGAGCTACTTCAAGATCGGCGAGCAGGCGCCTTCCTTCACGCTCACGTCCCTGACGGGCGAACAGGTGTCCCTCGACGGCCTGCGGGGCAAGGTCGTGGTCCTGGGGCTATTCCACATCTGTGAGCCCTGCCTGAAGCAGGGGACCAACCTGCAGAAGGTCTACGAGGCGACGCGGGGGAAGAACGTCGCGGTGGTGGGCGTGAACTCCTCGGGCGACTCGAAGGAGGACGTCGCCGAGTTTCTCCGGCATTTTCCCGTGCAGGTGACCTACCCCTACCTGATCGATCCCAAGAAGACCACGGACAAGCTCTACGGCGGGGGCAAATTCATCCCGAACGTGTACATCATCGACCAGCAGGGCGTCATCCGCTGGCAACGGGTGGGCAACATGGACCTGGCCGGCCCCGACGTGATCCTGCAGGAGGTCGAGAAGCTGCTGGCGGCCGGCGGCGGCCTGTAACCGGGTGGCGGGGACGGCCGGGGGAGCAAGGGGGCGATGGACGAGATCGCGGCGGGGAAGGACAAGTTTCTCGGGCTGGTGAAGGGGGTGGACGCGGCCGTCGAGGTGGTGATCCCGGTCGCGCCCTCCAACGGGATGTTCCTCATCTCGCTCACCAAGGGGCCGAACCGGAAGTTCATCACGGTGTCGGAGGACGACCTCATCGACCTGCCGAACGAGGCGGACATCCTGGCCAAGGTGACCAAGGTGGTCAAGGACGCGGCGGCCGCGTTGTAGCGCGGGACGCGGGACGCAAGGCGCGGGACGCGATGAAGCAGGTCAGGCCCGGCATCTGGCAGTGGTCCTGGTTCTCGGAGGAGAAGCAGCTCGACTTCAACGGGCTTTTCCTCGTGGTCGGCGAGCACCGCGTGCTCGTGGACCCCCCGCCGTTGACGGCCGAGGCCAAGACCCACATCCGGCGCAGCGGCCAAGTGGACTACGTGCTCATCACGAACCGCGACCACGAGCGGGAGGCCGCGGCGTGCAAGGCCGAGTTCGGCTGCCGCATCTTTGTCCCGGAGGCCGACGCGCCGCAGATGACGATCCCCTACGACAAGACCTACAAGGACGGGGAGCTCCTGCCCGGCGGCATCTGGGCCGTGCACCTCAAGGACCAGAAGTCACCGGGGGAATGCGCGCTCTATCTCCAGCAGGGGGGCGGCTGTCTGATCGTGGGGGACGCATTGATCGGCAAGCCGCCCGGCTCCCTTTCCATGCTGCCCGCGGAGAAGTACGCCGACCCCGCCAAGGCCAAGGAAGGGCTGCGCCGGCTGCTCAACTACTCCTTCGACACCCTCCTGGTCGGGGACGGCGCCTCGATCCCGACCGGCGCCAAGGCGGCGGTCGAGCGGGCCCTCACCGCGTAAGTCCTCCCATGTTGCAGACCCAATCCGAGCTCCTCAACCGGCAGGGTAACGAGCACTTCTCGCGCGGCTTCTACACGGAGGCCTATGTGTGCTACATGCAGGCGCTCGAGTGCGACCGCCTCAGCGGCGACCAGCGCTCGCTCGTCGCCACGCTGGGGAACCTGGGCAACATCTGCGCCGTGAGCGGGAGGCGGGAGCAGGCCCAGGCCTACTACCAGGAGGTGCTGGAGCTGCAGAAGGTGCTCGGAGACGACCGGGGCATCGGCACGACGCTGGCGAACCTGGGCAACCTGCGCGCCGACGCGGGGGAGTGGGACCGGGCGCGGGCCTACTATCTCGAGGCCCGCGACCTCCTGGAACGGGCGGGCGAGCTGGCCGGCCTCGCCGTGCTCTATTCGGACCTGGGGCTGGTCGCGCGCGAGACCGGCCAGTACGAGGAGGCGATGCGCTGCTACGAGCAATCCCTGCTCCTGATGCGCCGGACCGGCAACGAAGCCGGCCTCGCCGACGGCTGGCGGATGATCGCGCGCACCTACCTGCTCCAGGGTCGCAGCGAAGAGGCCCTGGCCTGCTGCCGGACCAGCCAGGCCATCGCCGAGCGGCTCCACGACGAGTTGCGCCTCGGCGGTGCCTGGTACCTGATGGCTCAGGCCTACGAGAATCTCGGCCGGCTCGCCGAGGCGGCCGACCTGCTGGAGCGGGTCGTCCTCGTGGACCGCAAGTACGGCCTGCCCAAGCTGGAAGAGAACAGCCGGCGCCTGGCCGGCCTGCGGGCAAGGCTCTCCGGCGCCGAGGGCGGCTCCCCCGGTCTCCGCGCGGGGCGGGAGGGCCGGCGCGCATGAGCGACCAACCCGCCGCGCTGCCTGCCTGGGACGAGGCCCGCCTCCGCCTGATCGAGCGGGAGCCGATGCTCTACGAGCTGGAGCCGGGAGGGCCGCTGGCCATGGAGCTGGGCTCGGAGGACTGGATCCTCGAAATCACCCCGGACGGCCGGCTGGTCTGCCAGGCCGGCATGGTCATGGACGACATCCGGAGCCTGTTGTCCGAGGGAACGCCGGAGGACCTGAACAACGACGAGCTGGCCAAGCAGGCGAAGTATTACCTCCAGCCGAAGGCGGCCAAGGTCCGGCGGACCTTCCTCGCCTCCGGGTTCGAAGAAACCACCGAGATGAACGAGTCCTACGTGGCGGTGACCTTTCACCGGACCGTGGATTTCAGCGAACCGGACGAGGTCTGCCGGCTGATCCGGTGGTGCCGGGACCAGTTCGCCCGCGCGGCGTGAGTGGGGGGACGCATGGCGCTCGACGGCTGGGCGACGGCGGAGGGGACGAGGCGCTATCGGGAGCGGATGGTCGCGGCTGGCCTCGCCGATGAGGGCCACTTCCGCGAGGGGCTCGGCGGGCTGGTCCTCTCCTCCGTGGGCCTCGGCACCTACCTGGGCGATCACGACGATCGGACCGACGCCGGCTACCGGGAGGCGATCGCGCAGGCGGTCACGGCCGGCTGCAACGTGCTGGACAGCGCGATCAACTACCGCTGCCAGCGCAGCGAGCGCGCCGTCGGCCGGGCCCTCGCCGACCTCGTCCGCACCGGCGCGGTGCGGCGCGACGAGATCCTCGTCACCACCAAGGGCGGCTATATCCCCTACGAGGGCGCGCCGCCTCGCGACCACGACGCCTACGTCCGGCAGGCCTTCGTGATGCCGGGGATCGTGGAGGCCGGCGAGTTGGTCGGCGGCTGCCACTGTCTCTCGCCGCGCTATCTCCGGCACCAGGTGGAGGCGAGCCGCAAGAACCTCGGTCTGGCCTGCCTCGACGTCTACTACCTGCACAACCCCGAGTCCCAGCTCGACGAGGTGTCGCGCGAAGAGTTCCTCGCGCGGATGCGCGCCGCCTTCGAGACGCTCGAGGGGGCGGCGGGTGCGGGGGCCCTGCGCGTCTACGGCACGGCCACCTGGAACGGCTACCGGACGAAGCCCGGCGCGCGCGGCCACCTGTCGCTCGAGACCCTGGTGGGGCTCGCCCGGGAGGTCGGCGGGCCCACCCATCGCTTCCGGGTCGTCCAGCTTCCCTACAACCTGGCGATGCCGGAGGCGTTGGCCCAGCCCACCCAGCCCTTGAACGGCCGGATGGTGCCCTTCCTGGTCGCGGCACAGGCGCTCGGCCTCTACGTGATGGCCAGCGCCTCGATCCTGCAGGGGCGGCTGAGCGACGGGCTCCCCGGCGACTTGCGCGGGAAGCTCAACGGCGATACCGACGCCCAGCGGGCCATTCAGTTCGTCCGCTCGACGCCGGGGCTCGGGACGGCCCTGGTCGGCATGGGCTCCGCGGGGCATGTGAAGGAAAACCTCGCCGTCGCACGACGGGCGCCCCTGACCGCCGAGCAGTTCGGAGCCCTTTTCGCATGAGGGCGAAGGGGGCGATCCGCGGCTTCGACGAGTTGCGTGACGCCGTCTTCGCCTTTCGCCGGCCGCGGATCATCCTCACCGCGCTGGAGTTGGACCTGTTCTCCGCGATCGGCCGGCGGGCCTGGGCCGTGCCCGCCCTCGCCCGGAAGCTGGACGTGAGCCCGCGCGGGCTTTCGATCCTCTGCCGGAACTTGGCTTCCGCCGGCCTCTTGACCCCGGTCGGTGTCCGCTACCGCAACAGCCCCTTCGCCGCGCGGGAGCTGGACGCGACGAGCCCCGCCTTCCGGAGCGCCTACCTCGACCTGATCCGGACTCAATGGGACGACTGGTCGCAGCTCACGGACTGTGTGCGGACGGGTCGCCCCGTGGAGCATGAGGACCCGGACGACCCGGCTTACCGGCGCAGCTTCAGTTGGGCGATGCACCAGCGTTCCCTGGAAGTGGCGCCGCGGGTGGCGCGGGCCCTGGACCTCAGGGGCGCGCGGACGCTCCTGGACCTGGGCGGCGGGCCGGGGACCTACGCGCTGGAATTCCTGGCGCGCAACCCGGGCCTGCGGGCGGCGGTCTGCGACCGGCCGCCCGCGCTCGATGTGGCGCGGGAGCTGGCCGCAAAGAGCCGGCACGGCCGGCGGCTGGACTATCTCCCGGTGGACTTCATGTGCCGGCCCATCCCGGGCCGCTACGACGTCGTCTGGCTGTCGAACGTCATCCATATCTACGGGCCGGAGGAGAACCGGCGGCTGTTTCGCCGGATCCTGGCCGCGCTGGCGCCCGGCGGCCGGCTCTTGATCCAGGATGCCTTCACCCTCGACCAGCGGGGCCTTCAGCCGGCCGAGGCCAACCTCTTCGCGGTCACGATGCTGCTGTTCACGGAGACCGGCGACACCTACGGCGCGGAGGAAACGTGCGCCTGGCTGCGGAAGGCGGGGTTCGAGCGGGTGCGGCGGCTCAGGCTCCGGGGCGCGGAGGGCGACTGGGAGGGCGGGCTCCTGGAGGCGTGGAAGCCTCGCCGACCGAGAGGAAGCCGCGGCCGCCGAGCAGGATCAGCAGGAAGCTCAGGGCGCCGGTGAGGCCGCTCGTCAGGAGCGCCGTCGCCTGTCCCGCTCCCTTCGTCAGCTCCTGGACGACCGTCGAGATATCGAGGGCCAGGCCGATGGTCCCGTACATGACGCCGGCCATCAGCGCCCAGCGGGAGCCGGCGACCAGGAATCCCGACAGGACCAGTGGCGCGCCGTAGAGGAAGGCCGGCCAGGCCAGCCGGGCCATCCAGGAGGCCTCCGGCCTCGGGTCCGCGTCCGTGGCGGCTTGCAGGACGGTCAGCGCAAGGAGCAGCGCGGCCATCGCTCGGGCCAGGTTGCGCGGGGAGGCCGCCATCGCCCGCGATGATACCGGAGGACGATGGGCCTCACAAGACGTCCGCCTCCCGACCTCAGCCTGCCGGTGAGGTGATGTCGGACCAGGTTTCCGAGATCAGAGGGCCAGGCGAGGAGCCGGTGCCCGCCGGCCGGCCCACGCTGATCTATGACGGCGAGTGCCGCCTCTGCGTGGCGGCCAAGGAGGGACTCGAGCGGCTGGGCGCGGATCGTGACGCGCGGTTCGTGCCCTACCAGAGCGAGGAGGCGGCCCGCTGCCTGGGGGGCGAGTACCGACCCGGCCGGCCGGACGTCGCCTTCCTGGTCGAGCCGGACGGCCGCGTCAGCCGCGGCCTCGACGCCTTCCTCCCGCTGCTGCCGGGACTCCGCGGCGGACGGATCCTGCGCGCGATCCTGCGCGTGCCCGTCATCAGGCCGCTCGCCGAGCTGGGCTATCGGCTGGTCGCCCGTCACCGCTACCGCTGGTTCGGCCGGGTCGGGTCGGCCGGTGGGCGATAGGGGCCTCGTTCAGCGAGGGGACTTCGTCTCCTGCGGGCCGGACCGAGCAGGGGGCCGACGCGGGTCGCCTCCTCGTAGATGCCGGGCGCCTTGCTTGCCCGCGGGCTGGCGCCGTCCAACACTTCCACGCCTCTTGTTGGCCGGTCTCCACACTCGCCGTTGACCGGACGACAGTAGGGGCCCTCCCTTGTGCCGGGGCGGCAAAGCGCCTATTCTCCCGGTACCGCACGACTGATTTCTCCGAGAGAAGACCGACGATGGATTGGACGCTGCTGACGGGGCTGGCCGCCGGGGTCTTGACGACGATCGCGTTCGTCCCGCAGTTGCTCAAGACCTGGCGGTCCCGCTCGGCGGAGGATGTCTCGCTCGGGATGCTGATCACCTTCTGTGCCGGCGTCTTCTTCTGGCTGCTCTACGGGCTCTTCATCCGGTCCCTGCCCGTGATCGCGGCGAACGCCGTCACGCTCGTGCTGGCCCTGTCCATCCTGGGATTGAAGCTTCGGTACCGGCCCTGAGGGCACGGGGGCGGCCGGCCGGTGCTCAGCAATCGTCAGGGCTGGCCCGACGGCCGGGCGGGCTCGAGGCGCTCGAGCTGTTCCTGCAACCGACGGCTCGATTCGTTGGCCTGCTCGACGGTCCGGCTCGCCTCGCCGACCGCGGCCTCCTTCGCCTTGCCGGCCGCATCCTTCAGCCGGTCCGTGGCGGCCCGCTTGAGTTGCTCCGCAACCTTGCCGGTCTTCTCCTCGACGGCTCCCAGCAGCTCCTTGCCCGTGACGGTGGTGTGGCCGGGCCTGCCCGTCACCCCCGCGACCCGGTCGCTCAGGCCGGAGAAGTAGAGAGCGTAGGCGGCGCCGCCGGCTACCACCAGCAGCCCGACCTTGACCAGCAGCTTGACCATGGCGCTGGCGGTCATCCGGATGATGACGATTCCCCAGACGATCAGGACGAGGGCCGTGAGCCCCACGCCCGTTTCATAGGAAGAGGGGAGCGGAATCTTGAGGTCGGCGAGCCGGTCAATCCATTGCCGCCACGGCGGGAGCTCGGCCGGGGCGGAAGACTCCACCGACGCGCCCAGGGGCGCCGGGGCGACCTCGCCGGCCCGGGGGGCCGCCGCAGCGCCCGGCGCGATCGGCTCCAGCGTGTCGCCATCGAGCGCCTGGGCCTTGGCCCTGGCCCGTTCCGGAATCCGGTCCCGGGAATTCGTGTAGGCGATGGCGCCCTGCTCGTCCTGGTATCGGTAGAGCGTGCCCGCGGAGAGGGCGGGCGGGGCGAAGGCGAGGGTGGCGGCAAGCCAGAGAACCGCCGGCGAGGAGACGGTCAGTTTCGTCCGAGGGGACCCAGCCATGCCGGTGCTCCGTCAGGACCCGGCGTAGCTTAGGGGGCTTTGTGTAGGGAGTCAACGGGATTTTGACGGGGGCGGGAGGGCCGGCGACCCTGGTCCTCCCCTCAGGATCGCCCCGCGATGGGACGGAGCGGCGCGTCCGTTCCGGCCGGGAGGGCGACCGGGATGGCGATGTCGAGACCGGGGTCCGCTTCATCGTCCCGTCCATCCGCTCCCACGCTGTAAAGCCTGCCGCTCGCGGGATGCCAGAGCATCGGCATTCCCGTGAAGGGGTCGAAGAGCGAGGACCCGGCCTGCGCGATGCGGAGGGGAACCGGCCGATGGCCGGGCGCGCCGAGGAGCAGCGCCTGGAGCGCCACGAGGCGGAGCCTCGCGTCGGCTTCCGTCACGCGCTGGAAGATCGGTTGCCACTGCGGCTCCGCCAGCCCCGCCGTCTCGATGGGGGACAGCAGGACCTCGTAGAAGCGGCGTTGCGGAGGGGCGGCCGCGTCCTGAAGCTTGGGCGGAGGGCCGCCGGGAGATTCGGAGTAGGCGATGAGTTGGTGGGTGTAGAGGGCGTAGGTATTGAGGGTCTTCTGGCGGCGCACCGGCGCCCGGGCGATCGCTCCGAAGGCCCGCGCCAATCCGACCCGCTGCAAGGCCGCCGGCGGCAGCCCGGCCAGCCCTTCCAGCCAGCGTAAGGCGCCGTCGGGGGCGCGCTCAGCCTGGGTGCCGGCTGGAGCGGCGGCCTGCGACACGGCGATGACGAACTCGTTTTGGATCGGCCGGCGGAGGGATCGCTCCTCCGGCGTCAGCGGACGGGCCAGGCGGCGCAGGCGTGCGAGCAGCGCGGGGTCGAGGTCGTGCAGGTTGAGGAGGGAGGACAGCAGGGCCATGTCGTCCTCGACCACGACCGTCGCGGCGATCTTCGTGGGGAGCGTCATGGCCCTGGCCAGGACGGTTCTCCAGGCGTGGAGGTCGCGCTCCAGGCGCGCGGCGCCCGTTTCCAGGCCGACGGCGAAACCGGAGGCGACGAAGAGACGGTGGGTCGCGAAGATCTCGTTGTACCTCGGGCTTCCGGCCTGGCCGAACCCGCGGTCCTCGAAGCGGAGGCCGAGCCACTGGCCGTATCGGTCGAGGAGGACGGCCTGGCGTCCGGCGTCGGCGTTCAGCGCATCCGCGAGCCGCTTGAAGGTCAGCGGGGCCTCGGGGCGGCTCCAGGCTTCGAGCAGGCGGTAGCTGTCCTGGTCCACGACGAAGTGAGCGCGGCCCGGCCCGGCGTAATCGTAGCATCCCTGTCCCCCGCGGGTTTCGGCCTCGATCCACATCCGATGGCCGGTCTCGATCGGGTCCATGGCGGGGGAGGCGGAAAAGCCCAGGAGCAGAAAGTAGCCGTTCGCTCGGGGGTCTTCGATGGCCCAGTGCGGGAGGGCGGTCAGGGCGGTGAAGGTCTCGTTGGGCGCCGAGCCTGCCCCGAACCACATCGAGCGGCTTACCTCGACGGCCGCGACCAAGAGGCTGAAGACCACGAAGACGGTGGAGAGGCTGCGCGCGGACACTTTCATTGAAAGATTCTCCCGTGCCCCGGGTGAGCGGTGTGCAAGCCTGATACCAGGGGCCGGGGCGGCAGGGCCGCCTGGCCGGTAACTCCCGACGAGGTAAGGGGAACGGCAGCCGGCCGCCGTGGAGTCGCGGTGGGGGGCGATCGAGGGTTTCCGTGCAAAAGGGACCGGTCACGGCAATTTTGCGTCGCGCCGGCTTTCGCCTTGACAAGAATTCCTGGGCTCCCCTACAGTGGCGCCCCAGAGACAGAGCCCGGGTCGAGGGAAGAGGGTGTGAAGCCCTCGCGGTCCCGCCGCTGTGAATGGGGACGAACCCCGCTGACGCCACTGTCGAACGACGGGAAGGCGCGGGTAGTAGGCCGAAGACCCCATAAGCCAGAAGACCTGCCCGGGGCCCCGCGCGTCGCCTCGCCGCTTCCCCCCATCACGGGGCGCGGCCGCGCGACCGGAAGCGCGGGGAGCGACCTTCTCTTTCCCTCGTGGGCTGGGGAAAGGATGAGGATGAAGAACCGGGTGCAATCCTCAGGGTCTCCCCAGGCCTTGAGGATTTTTTATTTGGAGCGGCATACACGATGGGCGCAGCGGACGGTCGTCCTGCTCGTCCTCCTGGCGGCGGCGATCGCCCGTGCGGATGGCCCTGACGGAGCAGCCATGACGCGACGCCAGCAAGGCATCCTGACCGGCATGCCCTTCATGGCCAACGTGGCCTCCCGCACCTTCGTGGACAACCTGGGGCGGAAGATCTTCCTCGCCAAGCCGCCGGTGCGGGTCGTCTCCCTCGCGCCCAGCGTCACCGAGATGCTCTACGCCATCGGGAGCGGGGAGCAGGTCGTGGGCGTGACCGACTTCTGCGACTATCCTCCCGACGCCCGCCGCAAGCCCAAGATCGGCTACTCGCAGCCCAACCTGGAATCCATCGTCGCGCTCACGCCGGACCTGGTGCTGGCCCCGCGGGAGTTCCTCCGTCCCGACCTGCTGGCGGCGCTGGAGCAGCTCAAGATTCCGGTGTATGTCCTGGAGGCCAAGACGATCGAGGACGTCCTGGGCCATGTTCAGGCGCTCGGACGCATACTCGGCCGCCCGGAGGCGGCCGATGCGCTGGCGCAGGACATGCGGCGCCGCATCGGAGAGGTCAAGGCCCGCACCGAGGCGCGCCCCCGCCCGCGCCTGCTGTATGTCCTGAACAGCGAGCCCCTGATCACCGTGGGCCCCGGCAGCTTCATCCACCAGCTCATCGAGCTGGCGGGCGGGACGAACGTGGCGCGCCGTGCGACGGTGCCCTACCCGCGGCTGAGCATGGAGGAGGTCGTCCGCCAGGACCCGGAGATCCTCCTCTTTCCGGTCGGCAAGGCCGAGGCCGTGTCGGAAGCCGAGCAGCAGGCCTGGCGGCGGTGGACCTCGCTGACCGCCGTGAAGCGGCAGCAGTTCCGCCAGATCCAAAGCGATCTGCTCAATCGCCCCGGCCCGCGGGTCGTCGAGGGGCTCGAAGCGCTCGCCCTGATTCTTCACCCCGACGCCTTTGCCGAGGGGGCGCGGTCACGATGACCGTCGGTGAACGGCAGGGCGACTGGCGGGAAGCCGCACCTGGGGCGCCGGCGACGGCCGCGGCGGCCTCGCCCTGGGCCGGCCGTCTCCCGCTCTCGCCCCGTCGGTGGGGCCTGCTCGTCGGCCCGCTGGCCCTCGCGACCCTGGTCGCGATGGCGACCTGCCTGCGCTTCGGGGCGGAGGACATCTCCTGGGCGGAGACGGCCCGCATCCTGCTGCACGTCCTCACGGAGGGGCCGGCGGGAATCGAGGCGGCGGGGCCGGCCGGGGTGATTCTTCTGGACGTGCGCCTGCCGCGCATCCTGCTCGGGTTCATGGTCGGCGGCAGCCTGGCGGCGGTCGGGGTGGGGCTGCAGGCGCTCCTGCGCAACCCGCTCGCCGACCCCTACGTGCTCGGCATCTCCAGCGGAGCCGCGCTGGGCGCGGCGGTCGCGGTCCTGCTCGGCATCGGGACCTCGTGGCTGGCGGTCTCGGCCCTGCCGCTCTGCGCCTTCGTCGGCGCCCTGGCCGCGATCCTGATCGTGTACCGGATCGCCGTCACCTACGGCCGGCTGCCGGTCCACACGCTGCTGCTGGCCGGGGTGGTGCTCAACGCGATCTTCTCCGCCCTGATCATGTTCGTCACCTCGATCATGGACCCGAACCGGTCCTACGGCATGATGTTCTGGCTGATGGGCACGCTGACGGCCCCGCGCTATCCGGTCATCCTCGCGCTGGCCGTCTACCTGGCCCTCGGCACCCTGTGCCTGTTCCGGCAGGCCAGGGCCCTGGACCTGCTCACGCTCGGGGAGGAGACGGCGCTGTCGCTGGGCGTGGAGGTCGAGGCCGTCAAGCGCACGGTCTTCTTCACCGCCGCGCTCCTCACCGGCGCGGTCGTGTCCGTGAGCGGGATGATCGGGTTCGTCGGGATGGTCGTCCCCCATGCGGCCCGGCTGCTGGTCGGCGCGGACCACCGGCTCCTGCTGCCGGTCGCCGCGCTGGTCGGGGGCACCGCTCTCATGGCGGCGGACACGGCGGCCCGGACGATGCTCGCGCCGGGGGAGATTCCCGTCGGCGTCGTCACGGCGCTGGCCGGCGGCCCGGTCTTCATGTACCTGCTGACGCGACGCACGGGAGGACTCGCGTGACCGACCGGGCGGTGAACTCGGAGGGGGCCGCCGCGGCCTACCGGGTCGAGGGCCTCTCCTTCCGCTATGGAAGCGCCGCGACCGGGGAGTCGAACGGCTGGGCCCTGGCCGGCCTGGACTTCGCGGTGCGGGCCGGCGAGGTACTGGGGGTGATCGGCCCGAACGGCTCGGGGAAGACCTCGCTGCTCAAGCTGCTCGCGCGGGTGCTCAAGCCCCAGGCCGGCCGGCTCCATCTCTTCGGCGCGGCGCTGGACGCCCTTGCGCAGGAGGAGGTGGCCCGGACGGTCGCGATGGTCCCGCAGGAGAGCCACCAGACCTTTCCCTTCTCGATCGCGGAGACCGTGCTGATGGGGCGATTTCCCCACCACCGGCGGGAACGGCCCCTGCTCGGCTTCGGCTGGGAGCGGCCGGAGGACCTGCGACTGGCCGAGCAGGCCATGCGCGACGCCGACGTCCTGCACCTCGCGCACCGGTCCATCGGGGATGTCTCGGGCGGGGAGCGGCAGCGGGCGGTCATCGCGCGGGCCCTGGCCCAGGAGCCGCGGGTCCTGCTCCTCGACGAGCCGACGGCCTTCCTGGACCTCAACCACCAGGTGGAGATCGGCGCGATCCTCCGCCGGCTGAACGCCGAGCGGGGGCTGACGGTCGTGCTGGTGTCCCATGACCTCAACCTCGCGAGCGAACTCTGCGACCGGGTGCTTCTCATGGATCGGGGCGCCGTCGTGCACCTCGGCCCGCCGGAGGACGTGATCCGGCCGGACTTGATCGAGTCGGTCTACGGCTGTCCCGTCCTCGTGGACCGCCACCCGCGGTCCGGCCGGCCGCGGGTAACCCTGCCGGGCCAGACGGGCAGCCGGCGGTGACGTCGAGAGCCTGATCGAGGGCCGAGGAGGCGGTGCCCCCTCCTCGGCGCCCGCGGTGACGGGGCACGGGACAACGGCGACGGGGGATTGCCTATCGGATAGACCGTCAGCGTCGGGGAAGATGGTGCGAATCCATCACGGTGCCGCCACTGTGAGCGGGGAGCGACTCCGCAGATACGCCACTGTTGAGGGCCGTCGTCGGGGATCAGTCTTCAGGGGCAGTTCGAAACTGCACGCCGAGAACTGAACGCCGATGACCGCTGACAACGGGAAGGCGCGGGGAAGCGACGATCCGCGAGTCAGGAGACCCGGCTGTCGGTCCAGTCCACTCAACCCTTCGAGCATGAGGGAGGTGGGTCATGGATCAGTGCGGGTGGTGGGGACGGGTCCGGCTTGCGGGCCTGGTCCTGGCGGCGGGGGTGGCGATGGGGACGACAGGGCCGGCGGGCGCGGCGGACCCGGAGGGGCAAACCGAGGCCCAGGGCGCGCCGGCCGAGGAGGTGGCCGTCAAGACGGAGGACGTGGTCGTGAGCGCGACCAAGACCGAGGTGCCCGTGAGCCACCTGACCAGCGCGGTGCAGGTGATCACCGGGGAGGAGCTGCAGCAGCGGAAGTACAAGGAGGTCGTGGATGCGCTCCGGCTCGCCCAGGGCCTGGCCGTCTTCTCCAACGGCGGTCCGGGGACCGACGCTAGCGCGAGAATCCGCGGGGGCGGCTCCGCCCAGACGCTCGTGCTCATCGATGGCGCCATCGTCAACAGCGCGACGACCGGCGCCTTCAACTTCGGCAACCTGATGATCGACAACATCGAGCGCATCGAGATCCTCCGCGGCGCGCAGAGCATGTTGTGGGGCTCCGACGCCATCGGCGGCGTCATCAACATCATCACGAAGAAGGGGGCCGGCAAGCCGAACGCCTCGACCTTCTTCGAGTACGGCTCCTTCGACTCCATCCGGGAGGGCGGGCAGGTGACCGGGAAGAAGGGACCGGTGGACTTCTCGGCCACCTTCTCGCGGTGGGACTTCACCGGGTTCTCCACCACCGACTTCCGGCTCGGGGCGGCGGAGCGGGACGCCTACCGGAACTGGACGGCCTCGTCGCGGCTCGGCGTCGAGCTGCCCAAGGAGGGGCGGCTGGAGTTCGATTTCCGCTGGATCAACAGCTCGACCTCGCTCGACAACATCTCCAACCCGCCGCAGGACGTCTTCGCCTCCAAGCAGAAGGCCACCCAGTACGTCTTCAGCGGGAACTGGCAGCAGCGGATCACCAAGTGGTGGGACCAAAAGCTCACCCTGGCCCGGGCGCAGGAGTCGTCGCTGTTCCTGCCCGGCACCCGGCAGCGGAACGTCCTCACCGGCGCCTTCAGCACGCCGTCGGGCAGCCCCAACCAGATCGACGTCCTGTCGAACCGCATCGAATGGCAGAACAACGTCCGGGTGGCGGACCCGCTGCTCTTCACCTTCGGCTACCAGTTCCGGGAGCAGCAGGGGGAGAACTCGACGGGGCTGTCGCAGCGGATCGTCTCCTCCAACGCCGGCTTCGCCGAGGCCCAGGTGAACCTCTGGGACCGCGTCTTCGGCACGGCGGGCATCCGACAGGACGCCTATAACGTGTTCGGCGACGCCACGACCTACCGGCTGACCGGCGGCTACCTGCACAAGGAGACCCAGACCAAGCTGCGGACGAGCTTTTCGACCGGATTCCGGGCGCCGAGCATCAACGAGCTCTACTTCCCCAACTTCGGCAACTCGGCTCTCCAGCCGGAGAAAAGCCAGAGCTTCGACGTGGCGGTGGACCAGGAGCTGTTCGACCGGAGCCTCAAGCTCAGCGCCGGCTACTTCTGGAACCGCTACCGCAACCTGATCGTGACCACCTTCGATCCCGTCGCCTGCGCCCCCTTCAGCACCTTCAGCTTCTGTCCCCTCAACGTGGGCTCGGCCACGGCCAGGGGGTTCGAGGCGTCCTTCGCTTACACCTACGCGGCGAATCGCTTCCTCCTGAAGAGCCTGGACCTGCAGGGCCAGTACACCAACACGATGACCAGGGACCTGGGCAACGGCACGAGGCTGCCGCGCTGGCCGGTGGACCAGATGAGCGTCCAGGTCGGCTACCAGCCGGTGGAGCCGCTGCGGCTGATCCTCATGGGCCGGTTCGTCGGCTCCCGGTTCAACACGACGAACGACCGGCAGAGCATGAAGCCCTTCGACGTCTGGAACCTGACGACGACCTACGACGTGCGGAAGGACGTGCAGGCCTACATCCGCGTGGACAACCTGTTCAACGAAAAGTACGAGGAGATCCTCAACGCGGGAACGCCGGTCCGGTCCATCTACTTCGGCATCCGGCTGAATCACGACCTGCCGTTGTGAGCGGAGCGATGGGCATTCCGCGGCTCGTCATCGCCGGGACGCACAGCGGGGTGGGCAAGACCACCGTGACGCTGGCGATCCTGTCCGCCCTGAAGGCACGCGGGCGTCGCGTCCAGGCCTTCAAGGTCGGGCCGGACTTCATCGATCCGGGGCACCATACGCTGGCGACCGACCGGCCTTCGCGCAACCTGGACGGCTGGATGCTGGCGCCGGACGTGAACCTGGACACTTTCCGGCGGGCCACGGCGGACGCGGACGTCGCGATCATCGAGGGGGTGATGGGCCTCTTCGACGGCAGCTCGCCGGTGAACGAGGTCGGGAGCACGGCGGAGATGGCCAAGCGGCTCGGCGCGCCGGTGCTGCTCGTGATCGACGGGAGCGCGATGGCCCGGTCGGCGGCCGCCATGGCGCAGGGCTTCGCGCGCTTCGACCCGGAACTGAAGGTGGCGGGCATCCTCTTCAACCGAGTGGGGAGCGACGGCCATTACCGGCTGCTCAAGGAGGCCGTCGAGGCGACGACCGACCTCAAGGTCGTCGGCTATTTCCTGCCGGATGAGCAGCTTGCGATCGGGGACCGCCACCTCGGCCTGGTCACGGCGATCGAGCAGGGCGCCGGGGACCGTTACGAGCGGCTCGGCGCCGCGGCGGAAGCGATGCTGGACCTGGACCTGATCGAGGCGCTCGCCCGCGCGGCGGTCGATGACGTCAGGGGTGAGGCGCAGGGGGGCTCTTCAACCCCTCACGCCTCACCCGTCACCCCGCACGAGCCCGTCCGGGTCGGCCTGGCCTACGACCCGGCCTTCTGCTTCTACTACGCGGAGAACCTGGAGCGGCTGGAAGAGGAGGGCGCGACGCTCGTCCCCTTCTCGCCGACCCACGACCGGGCGCTGCCCGACGTGGACCTGCTGTACCTGGGCGGCGGCTACCCGGAGCTCTACGCCGCAGCCCTCGCGGGGAATACGTCCATGAAGGAGGCGATCAAGGCCTTCGCGGCGGCGGGGGGGCCGATCTACGCCGAGTGCGGGGGGCTCATGTACCTGCTGCGGGCGATCCGGGACTTCGAGGGGCGGTCCCACGAGATGGTCGGCCTCTTTCCGGCCATGGCGGTCATGCAGCGGTCGGGCATGACCCTCGGCTACCGGGAGGTCGAGGTGACGACGCCCTGCCTGCTGGGGGCGGCCGGCACGAAGGTGCGCGGCCATGAGTTCCACTATTCCTCCCTGTTCGTGGAGGGCCCGCTGGACTATGCCGTGCGCCTGACGGACGCCCGCGGCCACGTCTGCGGGAAGGACGCGCTCGTCACGGGTCGGGTGGCCGCGCTCTACACGCACCTGCACTTCGCCAGCCAGCCGGCGATCGCGCGGGCGCTGGTGGAGGCGGCGCGGCTGCGGGCGCTCGCGGCGGCGAAGGGCAGCAGACCGGCATGACCGGGCCGGACGAGCACAAGGCGCGGATGCAGCGGCTGAAGGCCTCCGTGGACCGGCGCATCGCGGCCGCGCGGGAGGAACGCGGTCTGCTGATCGTGCACACGGGCGCCGGCAAGGGCAAGACGACCGCCGCGTTCGGCATGGCCCTCCGGTGCATAGGGCACGGCATGAAGGTCGCCGTCGTCCAGTTCATCAAGGGGGCGATCGACACCGCGGAGGAGCGGATCCTGAAGAGCTTCGGCGACCAGGTGACCTTTTTACGCATGGGCGAGGGCTACACCTGGGAGACCCAGGACCGCGAGCGGGACGTCCGCCATGCGCGGGAGGCGTGGGAGGCCGCGACCCGCTTCCTGGGCGACCCGGCCTACGCCATGGTGATTCTGGATGAGCTGAACATCGCCCTCCAGCAGGAATACCTGCCGGGCGAGGAGGTGCTGGATGTCGTCCGCCGGCGTCCGCCGAGGCAGCACGTGGTCATCACGGGCCGGGGCGCCAAAGACGCGCTGATCGAGGCGGCGGACCTGGTCACCGAGATGAAGATGGTCAAGCATCCCTTCCGGAAGGGCGTCAAGGCGCAGCGGGGCGTCGAGTTCTAGCCCGCATTCCGCACGGCGGTTCGTCGCGAAATCGCGCAGTCGCTGGCGAGACGGGCGCGTGGAGCCCCGAGGGAGGGAAGCGTACTCCTTGCAGTACGTTGACCGACGGAGGGGCGAGCCCGCCCGCCTGGCCGCACAGACACCGCGGCCAGGCTTGTCGCAGCCGCGAATGTGCGATTGCAGCAGAAGCGTTCGTGAGTAATGCGGGCTAGCCCGAGCCTGCCGCAGGGAGCCGATGGAGTCCGTTGCGCTTCCTGGAGAAGCGCAACGGGGGGTGATCGCTCATACTCAACCACGTGGAGGTGAGAACCCATGCCCGCACTCTCTCCCCGGATGCAGATCATGGCCGGTG
The DNA here is from genome assembly GCF_979578155.1 of Candidatus Nitrospira neuquenensis. Classification (NCBI taxonomy): domain Bacteria; kingdom Pseudomonadati; phylum Nitrospirota; class Nitrospiria; order Nitrospirales; family Nitrospiraceae; genus Nitrospira; species Candidatus Nitrospira neuquenensis. Next base: position 127,293 of record NZ_CEFZDU010000003.1, read on the forward strand.
TCGCCCTGGCCACCCTCATGGCCGCGACGCGTGGTCACCATTTCGCGACGCTTCAACACCTGCCCAGCGCGTCTTGGGCGGTGTTTTTTCTCGCCGGCGTTTATCTGAGGCCCCTATGGGCCTTGCCCGCGCTGTTCGCCGAGGCGGCGTTCCTGGACTTTGCCGCCGTCACCTGGGGCGGCGATAGCGGTTTCTGCGTCAGCCGGGCCTACGGCTTCTTGTTGCCGGCCTATGGCTCGTTGTGGTTCGCCGGCCGCTGGTACGCCGGGCGTCACCGTGACGCGATCGCCACGCTGCTGCCACTGACATGCAGCGTGCTCGTCGGCTCGGCAGTCTGCGAGCTGATCTCGAGCGGCAGTTTCTACTTTCTTTCCGGCCGCTATGAGCGGACGAGCGTGGCGGAGTTCGGCTCGCGGTTGGTGACCTACTATCCGCGGTCCCTCTCCTCCCTGATGTTCTACGTCGGTATGGCGGCTGCTGTTCACGCGATGTCCGGCGCGGGGAGCGTGTGGACGGCGCTGTCCGCCCGATTCAGAACCTCCGGCCAGCCGTGAGGGTTGAAGGCTTCGGCGGCGTGGAGCAGGAGTCGGAGTCCAGACGGATGCAGAAAGTCTGCGGACGTTGTCGTGCGACGTTTTCCTGTCAGCAGGCCGGCGGGTGCTGGTGCGGCGATCTCCAGCTCGAGCCGGCCCGGCTGGCCTGGTTGAAGGCGCGGTACGACGACTGCCTGTGTCCCGCCTGCCTGACGGCGGTCGCGGCGGGCGGGCGCAACCCGGAGCTGCCCCATGCGACGTGAGGTCTCGGTCAGGAACGCATTGCCGCAGGAGCCGGGAGAATCGGAGGCGACGATCCGCGCGGAGGCCTTCTCCGAGGCCGAGCGGGCCGCGGTGTACCGGGCCATCTTCGAGCGGCGCGACGTGCGACGGCATTTCCTCCCCGACCCCGTCCCGGAGGAGGTGCTGACACGGATCCTCACCGCGGCCCACCACGCGGGGTCGGTCGGGTTCATGCAGCCGTGGAACTTCCTCGTAGTCCGCGACCCCGCGACGCGCCGGGCGGTCAAGGGGCTCTTCGAGCAGGCCAACGAAGCGGCCGCCGCGCGGTACCGCGGCCAGCGGGCGGCGCTCTACCGGAGCCTCAAGCTCGAGGGTATCGAGGAGGCGCCCCTGTCGGTCTGCGTGACCTGCAACCGGCAACGCGGGGGGCGCCACGTGCTCGGCCGCGCCACGGTCCCCGAGACCGACCTCTACAGCACCTGCTGCGCGATCCAGAACCTCTGGCTGGCGGCCAGGGCCGAGGGGATCGGCGTCGGCTGGGTGAGCATCCTGGACCATGGGGCGCTCAAGCGGCTGCTGGGGATTCCCCGCTCCGTGCGGGTCGTGGCCTATCTGTGTCTGGGGTACGTCTCCACCTTCGCCCGGCGGCCTGATTTAGAGACGGCGGGGTGGCGCGCGCGCCTTCCGCTGGAGCGGGTCGTCTATCGCGAGCGGTGGGGCGCGGGCGGCGCCGCGAACGGGGAGGGAGCCTGATATGCGCATCACGAAGGTCTATACGCGCACCGGCGACGCCGGCCAGACCAGGCTGGCGGGTGGCCAGCCGGTCTGGAAGGACAGCCTGCGGGTCGAGGCCTACGGGACGGTGGACGAGCTGAACGCGATCGTCGGCCTGGCGCGGGTCTTCAACGCGGAGTCGGCCGGCTCGCTCCCCCAAGCCGCCAAGCTGGAGGAGGAGCTGCGCTGGGTCCAGAACAAGCTGTTCGACGTCGGAAGCCTGCTTGCCACCGCGCCGGGTCAGACCTTCAAGAACATGCCCCGGGTGACGGAGGAGCACGTCACGCGGCTGGAGCGGCTCATCGACGCCTGCCAGGAGGACCTGGCGCCGCTCAAGGAGTTCATTCTTCCCGGCGGCGGGAAGGTGTCCGGCTTCCTGCACCAGGCGCGGACGGTCTGCCGGCGGGCCGAGCGGGTCTGCGTGAAGCTCGGGCGCGAGGAGCCGGTGGACCCCCTGCTCGTCAAGTACCTCAACCGCCTCAGCGACGCGCTCTTCGTCCTCGCCCGCTGGGTGGCCAAGACGCGTGGCGAGCCGGAATTTCTCTGGGAACGCGATCTGAAAACGTGAAGCGCACCTCGTGAAGCGTATCTCGCCTGAATCCCCAACGCGGTACGAGCGACGAGATACGACCGACGGGTTGTTGAGGAAATGGCTGCGCGTACGTTGATGATCCAGGGCACCGCCTCGCACGTGGGGAAGTCCGTGCTGACGGCGGCCCTCTGCCGGCTCTTCCTGCGGCGCGGCCGGCGGGTCGCGCCGTTCAAGGCGCAGAACATGTCGAACAACTCCTTCGTCACGCCGGACGGCCGCGAGATCGGGCGGGCGCAGGCAGTCCAGGCGGCGGCCTGCCGCCTGGAGCCGCGGAGCGACTTCAACCCGGTCCTGATCAAGCCCGAGACGGACCGGCGCGCGCAGCTCGTCGTGAACGGGCGCTCCGTCGGCTCGCTGGCCGCGCGGGACTTCGGGCGGGTGCGAAGGGAGTGCGCCGACTCGGTCCGGGCGGCCTTCGCCCGGCTGGCCGACGAGTTCGAGCTGGTGATCCTGGAGGGCGCCGGCAGCCCGGCCGAGATCAACCTGCGGGACTGCGACATCGTCAATATGTGGATGGCGCGGGAGGCCGCCGCCCCGGTCCTGCTCGCCGGCGACATCGAGCGGGGCGGCGTCTTCGCCGCGCTGGTCGGGACCCTGGCCCTGTTCACGGAAGAGGAGCGCCGGCACGTCAAGGGGCTGCTCATCAACAAGTTTCGCGGCGAGCCGGCGCTGCTCGACTCCGGCATCCGCGCCGTAGAGGCGAGGACCGGGGTGCCCTGCCTCGGCGTCATTCCCCACTGGGGCGAGCTTCGGGTGCCGCAGGAAGATTCCCTCGGCTGGGTGGAGGATCACGCCCGCCCCCCCCGCCCCGCCCCCCTCGCACCTGGCGAGCGGCTGACCATCGGCGTGGCGGACCTCCCGGCCCTGTCCAACTTCACCGACCTGGAGCCGCTCGGCCGCGAGCCGGACGTCCGGCTCCTGCGGTTGAAGGCAGAGACGGACGAGCCGTTGGATGCGCTGATCGTGCCGGGGACCAAGGTCACGGTCGAGGCCCTGCGCTTCATGAGGGCCTCCGGGCTGGACCGGACGGCCGGGCGGGTGGCGGCCGCCGGCGGCCTGGTCGTCGGCCTCTGCGGCGGCTACCAGATCCTCGGCCGGCTCATCCGCGATCCCTTCGGGGTCGAGTCCACCGAGCGGGAGGCGAAGGGGCTGGGGTTGCTCGACGTCGTGACCAGCTTCGCGCGCCGGAAGGTGCTGGTACAGGCATCGGGGCGGCACCGTGAGACCGGCTGTCGGGTCCGCGGCTATCAGGTCCATTGCGGCCGGACGAGGGTGGGGCCGGGGATCACGCCGCTGCTCGACCTGGAGAAGCCGGACGGATCCCTGCGCTGGGCCGAGGGCGCCGTATCGGCGGACGGGCTGGTCTGGGGGACCTATCTGCACGGCCTCTTCGACGAGCCGGAGTTTCGCCGGACGTTCTTGAACCGGCTCCGCGCCGTCCGCGGCTGGGCGCCGCTTCCTCCCTCGCCGGACTCGACGCCAGACGAGGACCTCGACCGCCTGGCCGACTTCGTGGAGCGCCACGTGGACATGGAGGCGATCGAACGGATCGTGGAGGCCGGCGTCTAGCATGGGGCGCGGCGAGCGACAGGCCGGCTCGGGCCGTGACGGCCGGCTGATCCTGGTAATCGGCGGCGCCGCCTCCGGCAAGAGCGCCGTGGCCCTGGACCTGGCCGCCCGCGGCCTCGCGCCGGAAAGCCCGCGTGCCTTCGTCGCGACCGGGGAGGCGCGGGACGGGGAGATGGCGGAGCGGATCGGGCGACACAAGCGATCGCGGGGCGCGTCCTGGGAGACGCACGAAGTGCCCGTCGAGGTCGCCGACTGGTGCCGGAAGGAGGGCCGCGGCCATCGCGTCATCCTGCTCGACTGCCTCACGCTCTGGCTGAGCAACCTGGGCGGGACGGGGATGACGGACCGGCGGGTCCTGGCGCGCGCGCGCGACCTCATCCGCGCCCTGCGCGAGACGGGGGCGAGGGTCGTGGTGGTGACGAACGAGTTGGGGCTCGGGCTCGTGCCGATGGAGCCGTCGGCCCGGCGGTTCCGGGACCTGGCCGGTCGCGTCAACCAGCGGTTCGCCGCGGCGGCCGACGAGGTCTACGTCGTCGTCGCGGGGATCGCCCTGCGGATCAAGCCGGCCGGCACGGAGGAGGCGCGATGAGCGGGATGACCTTGGATGATGCGATCCGAGCCGTCGAGCCGATTGACGAGACGTGCCGGACCTGCGCCTGGACACGGCTCGACCGGCTCACCAAGCCGCCGGGCAGCCTGGGCCGGCTGGAGGAGCTGGCGGCCTGGTATGTCGCGGCGACGAGGGAGATGAAGCCGGCGATCCCGAAGGCGGCCGTCTACACCCTCGCGGCGGACCACGGCGTCACGGCGGAGGGGGTCAGCGCCTATCCCGGCGAAGTGACCGCGCAGATGGTCCTGAACTTCCTCCGCGGGGGCGCCGGGGTGAACGTGCTCGCCGCGCAGGTCGGCGCCGAGGTCCGGGTCGTGGACATCGGCGTGGCGCACGAGTTCGGGCCGGTGCCGGGCCTGCTTGCCCGGAAGGTCGCGCGCGGCACGGGCAACTTCCTGCGCGAGCCGGCCATGCGCCGCGATCAGGCCGTCCGGGCGCTGGAGGTCGGCGTCGCGCTCGCGTGCGAGGCGGCGGACGAGGGCATCGGCCTGCTCGGCACGGGCGAGATGGGCATCGGCAACAGCACGGCGAGCGCGGCCATCATCGCCGTGATGACCGGCCGGCCCGTCGCGGAGGTGACCGGCCGCGGCACGGGCGTGGACGAGGCGGGCTATCGGCGCAAGGTCGGGGTGATCGAGCAGGCGCTCGCGCGCCATCGTCCGGTCGCGGGCGACGCGCTCGATGTCCTGGCCAAGGTCGGCGGCTTCGAGATCGCCGGGCTCGCCGGGCTGATCCTCGGCGCGGCCTCGCGGCGCGTGCCGGTCGTGCTGGATGGGTTCATCACCGGGGCGGCCGCCCTGATCGCGGCGGGAATGCAGCCCCGCTGCCGCGACTATCTCGTGGCCTCCCACCGCTCGGCCGAGCCGGGCCACGCGGCGGCTCTGGAGCGGCTGGGCCTGAAGCCGTTGCTCGACCTGGGCCTCCGTCTCGGCGAGGGGACGGGAGCCTGTCTCGGCATCGGGCTCGTCCAGGCCGCGCTCGCCGTGCTCACGCGGATGGCGACCTTCGAGGAAGCCGGTGTCTCGGACCGTGAAGCGTGAGACGTGATGGAGGAAGCGACCGGCGTGGACCAGTCTCCGACCAGAATCGAACAAAGGGCGGCCGCCCCTGCCTTGAATTCTCGCGCCCCACGCTTCACGCCTCACGCCTTGCGTCGGTTCCTGCTCGCCTGGCAGTTCCTGACGGTCATTCCGCTGGGCGGCCGGCACGAGGCGGCGCCGTGGGAGCTGGCGCGGTCCATGGCCTGGTACCCGGTGGTCGGCCTCCTCCTCGGAGCCCTGCTCGCGGGCGCCGACCTGCTGCTCTCGACGGTGTTGGCCCGCGGAGTCGTGGACGTGCTCCTGGTCCTGTTGTTGGTCGCGGTGACCGGCGGGCTGCATCAGGACGGCCTCGCGGACTCGCTGGACGGCCTCGCGGGCGGGCGCACCCCGGCCGCGCGGCTGGCCATCATGAGGGACGGCCGGATCGGGGCGATCGGCGCGACGGGGCTGATCCTGGACCTCGGGCTGCGGTACGCGGGCCTCGAAGCCCTGCCGCCGGCCGCCCGCCTGCCGGTCCTGCTCTGCCTGCCGGCGGTGGGCCGGATGGCGATGGTGATCGGCGCCGCCTCTGCCCCCTACGCCAGGCCGGAGGGCGGGCTGGCCGCGCCGTTCCTCTCCCACCTCTCCCGGCGGGAGGTCGCCTGGGCGGCGCTGATGGCGGCCGGAGCGCTGCTCGGGCTGCTCGGGACGGCCGGTGCGGTGGGCGGCCTCCTGGTCGCGGTGTTGGCCGGCCGACTCATCTCCCGCTTAAGCACGAAGCTCTGCGGCGGCGTCACGGGCGATGTGCTGGGGGCGACCAACGAAACGGCGGAGGTGGCTTTCCTGCTCGTCGAGCCCCTGCTGCTGGCGATCCGATGACGGCGCGGGAGCTGCTGCTCGCCTGTCTGCTGGACCTGCTGGCCGGCGACCCGCGCTGGTTCCCCCATCCCGTGCGGCTGATGGGGCGGGCGGCGGCCTGCTATGAGCGGGGAGCGAGGGCGATGGTGCGCGGGCCTGTGGGGGAGCGGATAGCGGGCGTGGTCCTGGCCCTGGGGCTGCCCCTGCTGGCCTATGCCGTCGGCCGGGCGCTGATCGGGGCGGCCGGCCTGGTGCACCAGGTCGCCGGCTCGGCCGCCGCCGTCCTGCTGGCCTGGACGACCCTCGCCGCGCGGGACCTCTCGGACCATGCGGCGGCGGTGCAGCGGGCGATCGAAGCCGGCTCGCTGGAGGAGGCCCGTCGGGCCGTGGGGTTGATCGTGGGGCGGGACACGGACGGGCTGTCGGCGCAGGAGATCGCCAGAGCCGCGGTCGAGTCCGTGGCCGAGAGCGCCTCGGACGGTGTCGTGGCGCCCCTCTGCTACCTCGTGATCGGCGGGCCGCCCCTGGCGCTTGCCTACAAGGCGGTGAGCACGCTGGACAGCCTGGTCGGGCACCACGAGCCGCCCTACACGCATTTCGGCTGGGCCTCGGCCCGGCTGGACGATCTCGCCAACTGGGCGCCGGCACGGCTCACCGCGTTGCTGCTGGTGCTGGCGGCCTGGCTGCTGTCGCGGGAGTCGGCGTCGATGAGGCGGGCCTGGGCCGTCCTGCGCCGGGACGGCCGCAAGCACGCGAGCCCCAACAGCGGCCGGCCGGAAGCGGCGATGGCGGGCGCGCTCGGCGTCCGGCTCGGCGGCCCCAACCGCTACGGCGGCATTCTGGTGGAGCGGCCGACGATGGGCGATCCCGTGACGCCGCTCGGGCCGGCCGAGCTCGCGCGGGCGCTGCGCCTCATGTGGATCGCGACGGGGCTGGCGGTGGTCCTGGCGGTCTGGCGGCTGCCATGGTGAGGACGCGCGACCGGCACGGCGGCGATGTCCACGCGGCGGCGCACGCGCTCGGCCGCCCGCTGAAGGACATCCTCGACTTCAGCGCGAGCATCAACCCCCTCGGCCCCTCGCCGCGGGCGAGGCGGGCCGCGCGCGCCGCCCTGTCGGAGGTCGTCCACTACCCGGACCCCGCCTGCACGGCGCTCCGCGACGCCTTGGCCAAGCGCCACGACCTGCCGGCCGACTGGGTTCTGGTCGGCAACGGGTCGAGCGAGCTGATCTACTTGCTGGCCCAGGCCCTTTCGATCCGCCGGGCCCTCGTCATCGGGCCGACCTTTTCGGAGTATGAAAAGGCCGTGGCAGCGAACGGCGGGCTGGTCAGACACATCAATGCCGAGCGGGCCGACCTGTACCGGCCCCCACTCGGGCGGGTGCGGGCGGCCATCGAAGCGGCCGGCCGCCCGGCGGGGCGGCCGCGGTTCGACGCGCTCTTCCTGTGCAACCCGAACAGCCCGACGGGCCGTGCGGTGGACCGGGAAGACGTTCTGCGGCTCGCGCGGGCGGCGGGGCGCCGGGGCATCTGGACCGTCGTGGACGAGGCCTTCGTGGACTACTGTGAGGATCGCTCGGTCCTGCCGCGGGTGCAGGAGGCGCCGAGGCTGCTCGTCCTGCGCTCGCTGACGAAGTTCCACGCCCTGCCCGGCCTCCGGGTCGGCTACCTGGCGGCCCGGCCGAGCCTATTGAAACGGCTCGCCCGGCGGCAGCCGCCCTGGTCGGTGAACGGCCCCGCCCAGGCCGCGGCGCTCGCCGCGCTGGACGACCGGGCCCACGGGGCCCGCAGCCTCGCCCTGACCCTGCGGGAGCGGGACCGGTTCGCGCGGGGGCTGGCCGGAATCCGCGGGCTCACGGTCTTTCCCTCGGAGGCGAACTTTCTCCTGGTCGAGCTGCCCGCCCGCACGACGGCCACGGGCGTGGCCGCGTCTCTCCGGCGGGAGGGGATCCTGATCAGGGACTGCTCCGCCATGCCGGGGCTCAACGACCGGACCATCCGACTGGCCGTGCGGAGCGGGAGCCAGCATCGCCATCTGCTCGCGCTCCTGCGGGCGGCGCTGGAACGCGCAGAGGCATGAGGAGGCCGGCCGGACTCCGGACCAGGTTCCGCCTCGTCGGCCGCACCCTGCTGGTCGACCTCGGGGCGGTCCGGCCGGTCCTCTCCTCCGCGCCGCGCGGCGGGGGCTTGAGCCATGTCCGCTTCATCCTCAACCACCAAGTGCCGGCCAATCCGATCGGGCTTGCGCCGCGACGATCCGCCTGTGCCTGGAAGGACCCGGCCCGCTACCTGGGGCGAGTCGCGGCCGCGGCCGGGGCCGAGGGCCCCTCGGTCGGCCTGATGACCGCCGTGCCGCTGGCGAAGCTCGTCACGGTCCGTCGGCGAGCCGGCTCCCTCTGGGTCGAGGGCCTCTTCACCGTCGGCGTCAGCAACGCGGTCCGCGCGGGGGAGCCGCCGGTCGCGTCGCCGCGCGTCCGGGCGGCCGGTCCCGGTACGATCAACATGATCCTCGTCACCAACGCGCGTCTGGCCGCCTCGGCGATGGTCTGCGCCGTCCAGGTGGCGACGGAGGCCAAGACCGCCGCGCTGCTGGCGGCGAAGGTCCGGAGCTGGACCGGCCGCCCCGGGGCGACGGGCACGGGGACGGACGCGGTGGTCATCGTGTCGGGCGACGGCCCGTCCCTGCGCTACAGCGGCACCCACACGGCCCTCGGCGCGCTGATCGGGCAGGTGGTGGCAAGTGGCGTGGCGGCGGGACTGGCCCGCTGGCGAGCCGCCCGTCCCCGACGCTGCTAGCCCGCATTATTCACGGCGGTTCGCCGCGAAATCGCGCAGTCGCTGGCGAGACGGGCGCGTGGAGCCCCGAGGGAGGGAAGCGTACTCCTTGCAGTACGTTGACCGACGGAGGGGCGAGCCCGCCCGCCTGGCCGCACAGACACCGCGGCCAGGCTTGTCGCAGCCGCGAATGTGCGATTGCAGCAGAAGCGTTCGTGAGTAATGCGGGCTAGCCCGGCCCGCGGCCGTTACGGCCCGCCCGTTCCTCCTTCCCGCCGTCCCCTGTGCCGATCGGGTCATTTCCCTGTCAAGCCATTTGGAAATCTTACCCTGGAGTGATTCGTTGCGTCATTTCT
>NZ_CEFZDU010000004.1:0-136234 GCF_979578155.1 Candidatus Nitrospira neuquenensis
CGCCTCCCTCCTCGCTCCCGCTCGACCGGCTGCGCCGTCTCGCCGGTCCCCGCGCTCCCCCCCCCCCCCCCCGAAGGCCCGTCACACTTACGGGGTATTCCCTATCAGGGAATTCCGCGACTGTCAACTCCCTTCCCCCATTATCCCCGAAATTGGGGAGAAGCGCCCGGCCCCCGCGTGCCGTGGCGGCGGACGGCCGCGGGATGGTGGCGCGGGCGCCCCTTCAATGCTTTTTGTTCTTGAACATGAGCTTGTCCGTCCAGGCCAGCAGGATCGCCGAGCCCAGGAAGGTCAGGTGGATCAGGATCTTCCACTTGATGTGCTCGGGGTCTTCGTTGCCCACGTTCACGAAGGCCTTGAGCAGGTGGATGCTCGAGATGCCGATCAGCGAGGCGGCCAGCTTGACCTTGATCGTGCCCGGGTCCACGTGGCTGAGCCAGTCGGGCCGGTCGCGGTGCCCCTCCAGGTCGAGCTTGCTGACGAACGTGGCGTAGCCGCCGATCACGACCATCGTCAGGAGATTGGCGACCATCGTGATGTCCACGAGGGACAGGATCCCGAGCATGAACACGACCTCCGGCAGCTCCCGGAGATGGTGGACCATCTCCCAGAGCTCGACCAGGAACTTGTAGGCGTAGAGCAGCTCGGCGACGATCAGGCCGGCGTAGAGCGGCGCCTGGATCCAGCGGCTGGCGAAGACGGCGACCTCGAAGAGGTGCTCGACCCGGCTGATGTCGCCGCGACCGGTGCCGGCCGGGCCGGGAAGCGTGGCGGTGGAGTGGGTTCCGTCGGACATGGAAGCCTCCTTCTGGTTGGCAGACGCACCGGCGGCCCCCTCCGGGCGGGGCCCGGCTCGCTGCGCGGGTGAACGGATGTTGGTCTGAAGCCTCGGGGCGGGCGGGTCCGGCTCTGCGCGAGCCGCGCTATCCTAGGAGAGGGCCTCGCGGGCTGTCAATCGCGGAGGGGAGGGACGCGGGCGGCGCGATCACTCGAAGCCGGCCGGCTCGGCCGCGCCGCCGCGCGCTTTCAGCCAGGCGAGGAAGTCGGCCGAGGGGAGGGGATGGCTGACGACGTAGCCCTGGACCGCGTCGCAGCCGACCGCCACCAGCCCGAGCCAGCTCTGGCGGTCCTCGGCGCCCTCGGCCACGACCGTCAGCCCCAGGATATGGCCGAGGTCGAGCGAGGCCCGGACCAGCGCCGCGTCGTGGCGGTCCTTCATCAGCCCCTGCACGAAGACCTTGTCGATCTTCAGCTCCTGGACGGGAAGCTGCTTGAGGTAGGCGAGCGACGAGTAGCCGGTCCCGAAGTCGTCCACGGCGAGCCGGATGCCCATGCGGTTGAGCCGTGCGAGCTGCTGCCGCGCCTGGGCCGGGTCCGCCATGATGGCGCTCTCCGTCAGCTCCAGGGCCAGGGCGCCCGCGGCCCCGTCCGCCCCGTCGAGCAGCTTGGCGATGCGCTCGGCGAGCGCCGGGTCCAGGAGGTTCTTCGCCGACAGGTTCACGGCGACGGGCACGTCGAAGCCGGCCCGGCGCCAGGCGGCGGCCTCCCGGAGCGCCTCGCCGACGACCCAGTAGGTCAGGGGCTTGATGAGCCCGGTCTGCTCCGCCAGGCCGATGAACCGGCCCGGCGCCAGGAGCCCCCGGGCGGGGTGCTCCCAGCGGACCAGGGCCTCGGCGGCCACCACCTGCCCGGTCGTCAGGCTCACCTTCGGCTGGTAGTGCAGGACCATCTCGCTGGCGAGGATCGCCTGCCGGAGCTCGCCCATCAACGCGAGCCGGTCGGGGCTGGTCGGGTCCAGTTCGGGAGAATAGACCGCGAAGCCGCCCCCGCTGGTTTTCACCCGGTGCTTGGCCCTGTCCGCCCGCTCTAGGAGCGGCACGAAGTCCCGGCTGTGCTCCGGGCAGAAGGCCGCGCCGATGCTCGCGCCGACCTCCAGCGTGAACCCGTCGAGCACGATCGGCTCGTGCAGGGCCCCCAGCATCGCGTCGGCGAGTGCGGCGGCGCTCCTCGGCCTCGCGCAACGCCCGACGCACCGCCGGGACGAGGCGCGCGAGCCCGGTCTTCAACACGTAGTCGGTGGCCCCGCTCGTGAGCGACTCGATGGCCCGCTCCTCCCCGATCGTCCCGGAGACGAACAGGAAGGGGACCTCCGGCCGCCGCGCCCGCGCCAGGGCGAGGGCGGACGGCCCGTCGAAGGCGGGGAGCGAGAAGTCGCAGAGGATCAGGTCCCAGCCGTCGCGCTCCAACGCGGCCAGCGCGGCTTCCCTCGTCTCGACCCGCGTGACGGCGACGGCGAGCCCTTCCGCCTCCAGCGTCGCGCGGACCATCTCCGCGTCGTTCGGGTTGTCCTCGATGTGCAGGATGGTCAGGGGGCGGTCCATGGGTCGGGGCCCTCCATCGTCAGTCGGTCGTCCTGCAAGGCGGAACCTGCCGATCCAAAACCTCCCGGATGAGGCGGATGAGCCGCTCCGGCATGAAGGGTTTCTGGAGCAGGGGCATGTCGGGTTGCACCGTCCGCTGCAGGACGAGCGGCGAGTCCGTGTAGCCGGTCATGAACAGCACCTTCATCTCCGGCCGGAGCGGGATCAGGCGCGCGGCCAGCCTGCCGCCGTCCAGCTTCGGCATGGCCACGTCGGTGAGGAGGAGGTGGATCGGGCCCTCCCACCGGCCGGCCAAGTCGAACGCCGCCTCGCCGTCCCCGGCCTCCAGGACCCTGTACCCGGCGGCGCTCAACGTGTGCGCGATGAGAGCGCGGATGCCCGGCTCGTCGTCCGCCAGCAGGATCGTCTCGTGGCCCCTCGGCAAGTCCTGTGTCCGCGCTGCCGACTGCGCGGCCTCCCTGCGCTCCAGGGTCGGCGGAAGAAAGACCCGGAAAGTCGTCCCCTGGCCGGGGGCGCTCTCCACGGCGATGGCGCCCCCGCTCTGCTTGACGATGCCGTACACGGTGGCCAGCCCCAAGCCCGTGCCCTTGCCGGGCTCCTTGGTCGTGAAGAAGGGTTCGAAGATCCGTGCCCTGCACGCCTCGTCCATCCCGCAACCGCTGTCCGAGAAGGTGAGCAGGACGTAGGCGCCCGGCCTGGCGTCGGGCATCCGCGCCGCCTCCGCTTCCCCGAGGACGACGTCGGCGGTCGCGATCCGCACCCGCCCGCCTTCCGGCATCGCATCGCGCGCGTTGACCGTCAGGTTCATGAGCACCTGGGCGAGCTGGTCGCGGTCCGCCTTGATCCGGGCCGGCCCCGGCACGAGGTCCACGTCGAGCTCGATGGACGGCCCCAGGAGGCGGGCCAGCATCTTCACCGAGTCCTCCACGACCTCGTTGAGGTCCAGGACCGTCGGCGAGATCGGCTGTTTGCGGCTGAAGGCCAGGAGCTGCTGGGTCAGGGCCGCCGCCCGCATGCCGGCTTTCTTGATCTCCTCGAGCGGGCCCCGCCAGGCCTGCTCCGCCGGCAGGGAGAGGAGGAGGAGATCGCTATACCCGTTGATGATCGTCAGCAGGTTGTTGAAGTCATGGGCGATCCCGCCGGCCAGTCGGCCGATCGCCTCCATCTTCTGCGCCTGGCGGAGCTGCGCCTCGAGCTGTTTCCGCTCGGTCATGTCCTTGCAGATCATCGCCGTCCCGACGGGGCGGCCGTCCTGGTCCATGACCGCAAAGACGGTGAGCGAGATGGGCACGCGGGCGCCATCCCGGTGCAGGAGGTCCATGTCGTGCTCGGCCGGGTTTCCCGTCTGGAGGACCCGCGCCCAGGTGTCCGCCGTCACGCTCCGGTGGTCCGGAGCCGCGAGCTCCGGGTACGGGGTCCCGAGCAACTCCTCGCGGGACCGGCCCGTGAGCCGCATGAAGGCGCCGTTGACGTCCTGGAGGCGGCCGTCGAGCGCCGCGTAGCCGATCGCGTCCTTGGACGATTCGTAGATTCCCCGGAGCCGCTCCTGGGCTTCCCGCAGGGCCTCTTCGATCCGCCGCCGCTCCGCCCGCGCCTTGCTGCCCTCGACCGCCCGCGTGATGGCCGCGACCAGCCGCGCCGGCCGTTCCTTCAGGATGTAATCCGCCGCGCCGCGCTTCAAGGACTCGATGGCGACCTCCTCGCCGAGGGTTCCCGAGACGAAGATAAACGGGACGTCCGGGCAGTGCTCGTGGGCGAGGGCCAGGGCCGTCAGGCCGTCGAAGGCGGGCAACGTGTTGTCGGAGAGAATGACGTCGAGGGCACATCCGCGCAGGGCCTGAACGAACGCGTCCCGCGAGTCCACGCGGAGGGCCTCGACGGCCAGCCCCTCCTGCTCCAGGATGGCCAGGACGAGCGCGGCGTCGGCGACACTGTCTTCCAGATGCAGAATGCGAAGCGGACGGGACACGGCGCCTACCCCGACCGTTTGGCGCTGCCGGGCGGCGGCTCGTTAATGAGCGCCCAGAACCCGCCCAGGTTCTTGACCGCGTCGATGAACTGCTGGAAGTCCACCGGTTTGACGACGTAGGCGTTGACCCCCAACTTGTAGCTCTCGACCAGGTCCTGCTCCTCGCGGGAGGAGGTGAGCATGACCACGGGGATCGTTTTCAGGTGCGGGTCGCCCTTGACGGTCTTGAGGACCTCCAGCCCGTCCAGCTTGGGCATTTTCAGGTCCAGCAACACGACCGCCGGGTTGTCGGGGGTCCGGAGCTTGTACTTGCCCCGTCCGTACAGATAGTCGAGCGCCTCCACCCCGTCGTTCACGACCACCACCTCGTTGGCGAGATGGTGCTCCTCCAGGGCGGCGAGCGTCAGCTCCACGTCCCGTGCATTGTCTTCGGCGAGCAGGATGCGCTTGAGTGAGGACATCATCCCCGAGCCTCCGTCTGAACGGGCAGCGAGAAATAGAAGATCGCGCCCTTGCCCACTTCCCCTTCGGCCCAAGTCCGGCCGCCGTGGCGGGCGATGATGCGCCGGACGTTGGCCAGGCCGATCCCCGTGCCGTCGAACTCGCTCGCGCTGTGCAAGCGCTGGAAGACCCCGAACAGCTTGTGGGCGTACCGCATGTCGAACCCCACGCCGTTGTCCTTCACGTAGATCACCACGTCGTTCCCCTGCTCCCCGCCGCTCTCCGCTCCCTGGCCCCGGGTTTCCCGGCCGGCCTCATCCTCTAGCACGCCGACCTCGATCACCGCCGGTTCGCACGGTTGGGTGTACTTCACCGCGTTATCGAGCAGATTCACCAGCACCTGCCGCAGCATGGCCGGGTCGCCCGGGACGCGGGGGAGCGTCGCGAGCCGCCACACGATCGCCCGCCCCTGCGTGAGGGGCCGCACCGCTTCCAGGGCCTCGTGGAGCACCTGGTCCAGGCTGACCTGGGTCAGGCGCAGCTCGGCCCGCCCGATCCGGGAGAAGACCAGGAGGTCGTCGATCAAGGTGCCCATCTGTTTCGCCGCCTGGGAGATCGTCTCGAGATAGTGCCGGCTCTTGTCGTCCAGCGACGGGGCGGCGCGCTTGCGCAGCAGGTCGGCGAAGCCGTCGATGTGGCGCAGCGGAGCCCGCAGGTCGTGGGAGACCGAGTAGGAGAAGGCTTCGAGCTCCTTATTGGCGGCCTCCAGGAGCGCCGAGCGGCGGTGGAGTTCCTGCTCGGCGTATTTCTGCTCGGTCACGTCGCGGGCGGTGGCGTAGATGAGTTGCCGCGGATGGTCCGGTGCAGAGGTCCAGACCAGCCATCGGTAGGAGCCGTCCTTGCACCGGTAGCGGTTCTCGAACGAGACCGTCTCGCGGCCGGCCGCCAGCTTGGCCGCCTCCGCCAGCGTCGTCTCCCGGTCGTCCGGATGGACGAAGTCCAGGTAGGGCTCCGCCGCCAGCTCGTCGGTCCGATAGCCGAGGACACGTTCCCAGGCCGGGTTCAGCCGTTTGAAGCGGCCGTCGAACCCCGCGATGCACAGCAGGTCCCGCGAAAGCGTGAAGAAGCGGTCCAGCTCCTCCTGCAGGCGCTGCCGCTCGGCCGCCTCCGCGCGCAACCGCTCGTTGGCGGCGGTCCGTTCCTGTACCTGCCGGGCGAGCTCCTGCTGCTGTTCCCGGAGCTTCTGGTTCAGCCGGACCGCTTCCTCGTAGGTCGGGACCAGCAGGTCCAGGATCTGGTGCCGCTCGGCGGTGATGCGGTAGCGGCGGTCGGCCAGCTCGACCTCGATGGCGGCGCCGGGCTGGGCGGGCGCCCGCCGGCCTCGGTTCTTCAGGCTCTGGGTGATCCGGGCGAGCAGGAACTGCGGGGCGTAGGGTTTCGTGACGAAGTTGTCCGCGCAGCACTGGAGGCCCATGATCACGTCCTGCGGGCTGTTCAGGTCGGTCACCAGGATCACGGGGATGTGCTTCAGCTCGGCGTCGGACTTGATCGCCGTGCACAGGGCGTAGCCGTCCATCTCCGGCATGAGGATGTCGCTGATGACGAGCGTCGGTTGCCGGGCGCGGGCGGCGGCCAGAGCCTGCCGGCCGTTCGTCGCCGCCGTGACCCGATAGCCCTGTTCCTCGAGCAGGTAGGTGAGATGCGCCGCCTGCGTCGGGCTGTCCTCGACGATGAGGACCTCGATGGCCCGGTTCTGCGCCTGGTCGGCAGTCGCCATGAGCCATTCCCCCGCTATCGTCCCAGGCCGCGGAGCAGGTCCGCGATCTGCCCGGGGGCCAACACGTACTGGGCTGCGCCCAGCCGGACGGCCTCGCCCGGCATGCCGAAGACCACGCTGGAGGCTTCATCCTGGGCGATCGTGACGCCCCCCGCCTGCCGGAGGGCCAGCAGGCCGGCGGCGCCGTCCCGGCCCATCCCCGTGAGCAGGATGCCGAGCGCGGCTTGCCCGAACGCGCGGGCCACGGCGTGGAACAGGGAGGAGACGGAGGGACGGAACCCGTTCTCCGTCTCGGCCGGCTCGTTCCAGGTCAGGCGGATCCGCCCGTCCGGCCCGATGCCCATTTGGGAGCCGTGGGACGCCAGGTACACGGTGCCTGGCTGCACCGGCTCGCCCGGCTCGGCCAGCTTCACGCGGAGCGCGGTCTCCCGCTCGACCCAGTCGGCGAACCCGGCCGTGAAGCCCGGCGCGATGTGTTGGACGACGAGGATCGGAACCGGGAAGTCCGCCGGGAGTGCGCCGAGAATCTCGGCGAGCACCGTCGGCCCGCCCGTGGACGCGCCGATGGCGACGATCCGGATAGGGGCCCTCGGGGGGGTGGCGGGCGGACCCGGCGCCACTCGTTCCCTGCGCGTCCACCGGCGTACGACCTTGACCTCCGCCATCAACCGCACGGTCTCCTGGAGCTGCCGGGCGGCCTCGGCCCTGTGCGGGTGATCCGGGCCCGGGGGCTTGTCCAGCACCGTGACGGCCCCGGCCTTGAGCGCCTCGAACGCCATGGCGACCTCTCGGCGCGCCAGGCTGGTGCTGATCATGACGATCGGCGTGGGGACCCGCTCCATGATCCGGCGGGTCGCCTCGTAGCCGTTCATGACCGGCATGTGGATGTCCATCAGGATCACGTCCGGCCGCAGCCGCTCGGCCTGGGCCACGGCTTCCTGCCCGTTCCGGACCGTGCCTACGACGTGGAGCCCCGGGTCCTGGCTCAGCAGGTGCACCAGGTACTGGGTGGTGACCGCCGAGTCCTCCGCCACCAGCACGCGAACCATCTCCACCTCCAGCCGGCGGCGCGCAGCCGGCGGCGCGTCACAACAGTCGCCGGATGAACTCCAGCAAGCTCGACTGATCGAAGCTCGACTTGACGATGTACGCGTTCGCCCCGAGCCGGAGTCCCTCTTCCTTGTCCTCCCGCGACTCGAGGGCGGTCACCAGGATGATCGGGAGCCGGGCCAGGTTCGGGTGAGCCCGGATCTTCTCGGTGAGCTCCAACCCGTTCATCCGGGGCATGTCCACGTCCGAGACCACCAGGTCCACCGGCTCGCTCGCGAGCGTCGCCCAGGCCTCGACCCCGTCCACGGCCACCCGCACCCCATAGCCGGCCGCCTCCAGGAGATGGCGCTCCATGGTCCGGGTGGTGATGGAGTCGTCCACGACCAGGATGACCGGCGGGCGCGGCCGCTCCGCGGGCGGGCGCGGCGCGTCGGTCGCGCGCGGCCGGGCCCGCAGCGACGCGAGCAGGTCCCTGGGGCGCAGGATCAAAGCCACCCGCCCGGTGCCCAGGAGACCGGCCCCGGCCACGTGGCGGACATGGAGCAGCGGCGCCTCCAGCTCCTTGACCAGCACCTCCTCCTCGCCGAGGATGTCCTCGACCGCCAGGCCGAACCGGTCTTCGCCCACCCGGAGGAGCACGTGGGGAGTCGGGCCGTCCGGCTCGGGGCGGTCTCCGTTCTCCGGAAGGTCGAGCAGCGCGCCCAGCGGCGCCACGGGGAGCGGCCGGCCGTCCCAGAGGATCATCGGCCGCCCCTCCGCCTGTCTCGTCTCCTCCGGACGCAGGCGGACCGTCCGCTCGACGGCTTCGATGGGCAGCAGGAACGGCCGGCCGCCGGCGCGCACGAGCAGGCCCCGGAAGCTGGCGATGGTGACGGGGAGCTCGATCCGCACCGCCGTGCCGGCGCCGGGCCTGGTCCGGACCTGGAGGCGGCCGTCCAGCCGGTCCACCCGCTCGCGGACGATCGCGAGCCCCAAGCCGTGGCCCGAGACGCGGCTGACGAGGGGAGTCGTGCTCAGGCCGGACCGGAACACCAGCTCCACGGCCGCCTCATCGGACAGGGCCTGCGCCTCCTCCTCGGTCAGGTACCGGCCCCGGACGGCCGCCGCGCGGACCTGGGCCACGTCAATCCCCCGCCCGTCGTCCTCGACGCAGAACTCGACGCGGTTCCCCTCGAGGGCTGCGACCGTCACGGCGATCCGTCCCTGCGGGGGTTTGCCCGCGCGCCGGCGCGCCTCGGGCGGTTCGATGCCGTGGTCCACGGCGTTGCGCACGAGATGGATGAGGGGATCCTTCATCGCCTCGAGCCCCTTGCGGTCCACCTCCAGGTCGGCCCCCTGAACGAGGCACTCCGCCTGCTTGCCGAGCGTGTCGGCCAGGCTGCGGACCATGCCCGGGAAGAGGTCCAGCACCTCGGCGGCGGGCGTCATCCTTAACCCCCGCAAACGTTCCTGCAGGCCGTCCACCGCGGCGATGATCGTCCGCTGATCCTGTGCCAGGTGCGCCGCGAGCGCCGTTGCCTGCGCCTCGAGCGCGTGGAAGGCCGCGGCGGGGGCCTCTTCGGGCGCGGCGGCCGGGACGCCGCGGCGAGGCCCCCGGGGCGCGGCGCCGACACCGGTGACGGCCGTGCGGCAGCGGGCGACGGTCTCCCCCAAGGCGCGCGCCTCCCGGACCCGCTCCCCCGCGGCGAGCTTGGGGAGCAGCAGATGCTCGGCCTGGAGGAGCAGCGCGTCGAGCTGCCCCGGGTCGAGCCGGAGCACCCTGGCCGGCGCCCGCCCGCCCGCCGCCGCCCCAGCCGGAGGCGGGGCCGCGGTCGGCGATGGCGCGGCGACCGGCTGCTCCGCTCGGGAGACTGGCCCGGCGGACGCTTGCGCCAGCCGCGCGAGCAGGTCGCCGGATCCCGCAGAGGGCTGAGGGTCGGCCAGCAGCCGGGTGAACTGGGCGAGCGCCTCATGGAGCAGGGCCAGGATCGGCGGCGCCGGCTCCAGGTGGCCGCGGGCCAGCCGGCTCAGGATGCCCTCGCAGGCCTGGCCGAGGGTCTCCGCCTCCATGAAGCCGACGGACCGGGCCGCCCCCTTGAGCGTGTGCATGGCTCGGAACGACTCCTCGATCGCCGTCCGGGCCTCGGTCTCGGGCAGTCCGCGGTCCAGCGCGAGGAGGTGCGCGGTCACGGTCTGGATGTGCTCCTCGGCCTCGACCCGGAAGGTCGCAAGCAGCCGGGCTTTCAGGGCGTCGTCTCGCGCGGCCATGCCCGTGTCCGTCGATGTCCGTCAGCCGGTCGTGCGGGCCGGCTCAGCCGGCCGCGGCCGCGCCGGATGTCCGTTGCCCGTCAGGGCGACGAGGGCCATGAGTCGCCGCGCCAGCTCCTTAAGGTGCTGGGCCGACTCTTCCACCTGGCGCGTCGCCGCCATGTTCTGGGTCGTCGCCTGCTTGATGTTCTGCATGGCGAGGGTCATCTGGTCCATGCCCGCGACCTGCTGCTGCGCGGAGGCCAGGATCTGCTGGGCGGCCTGCGCGGACTCGCTCAGGCTGTCGGCCAGCAGGCGGATGGTCTCGCCCGCCTGGCGCGCGACGGCCTCCCCGGCTTCCGAGGCCTTGACGCCCTGTTCGGCCGCCATGACCGCGGCCTGGGTGGCCCGATGAATCTCGTTGAGGATCCCCCGGACCCGGGCCGTAGCCTGCTTGGATTGCTCGGCCAGGCTCCTCACCTCGGCCGCTACCACCGCGAAGCCCTTGCCCGCCTCCCCCGCCTTGGCCGCCTCGATCGCCGCGTTCACGGCGAGCAGGTTGGATTGCTCGGCCAAGTCGTTCACCGCGGCGATAATCTCGCCGATGGCCTGGGCCTGCTCGCTCAACGTGAGGATGCGCTCGGCCAGGGTCTCCATCCGCAGCTTGGCCTCCTGGGAGCTCTTGACGCTTTCCTCGACGGCCCGCCGGCCCTCCTGCGACACCTGCGCGGTTTTCTGCGCGGCCTCGGCCACCGCCCGCGCCTTCTGGGCCGAAACCTGAGCCGTCTGCTTGACCTCGTCGGCGGTCGTGGAGGTCTGCTGGACCGCCGTCGCGGTCTCCGCCGTGCCGGCGGCTTGTTGGGTCGTGGCCGCCACGATCTCGGAGGAGGCGGAGGCCAGCGCGTTGGTGGCCTCCCGCAACGAGCCGGTGATGGACCGCGTCACGACCAGGCCGATGCCGACGCCGCAGGCGAGCGCCAGCCCGGCCACGGTCGCCATGAGCCAGAAGGCCTGGGCGGCGCCGGCCAGGGTGGACTCCGTGACCGCCGTCACGGCCTTCTTCTCCGTGTCCATGACCCGGTCAATGAGCTCGAGCACCTGTTCCTGGAGCGGCTGCACCCGCTCGGCATGGAGCTTGAGCGCCTCGGCGTGCCGGCCGGCGGTCTCGGCCTCGGCGACGAACCGCCCCGCGTCTTCATACAGTGCAAACTGGCGGAGGATGTCGTCCCACAGCGATCGGGTCTCCGCCACGCTCGTGGTCTCGCGAGCCTCGACGAGCATCCGCCTCGCGTCGGCGCGCCACCGGTCCCAGTCGCCGAGGGGCTTTCGGTCCTGCGCCAGCAGGGCCCGCAGCAATCCGGCGTTCGCCAGGATCAGGGCGCCGGGCGCCCCGAGCCGGTTCTTCTGCATGGTCACGGCGTAGCGCACGGTCGTCTCGGTGCTTCCGGCGGTCCGGGCCAGTCCGTACATGCCCAGGCCCGCCGTGACCAAGAGCAGCACCAGCACCACGACGAATCCCGTAGCAATCTGCCGGCCGATGGGCCAAGTCCTCATGGTCAAGCCTCCCTCTGCAAACCGCCCTCGTCGTTGACCAGGACCTCCGGCGACCGGGCCAGGGCGTCCGGGTCGAGCACCGTGGTGAGGTCGTCGGTGACCCCGCGGGTGACGGCCTGGCGGCGCCCGGCGACGCCCGCCGCGGCCGCGATGGCGCGGACCGGGACTGCCCTGATCCCCTCGATCCGGTCGGCGGCGACCCCGAACGTCAGGGGGCCCGACTCCACCCAGACGCAGTGGCGGAGGGGTTGCCCGTGGTCGCCGGAGAGCTCCAGGAGGCGACGGAGGTCCACGACAGCCGGGATCCGGCCCCGATGGGGGAGGAGGCCGAGGACCGGGGCCGGTGTGCCGGGCACGGGGATCAGTTCCCGCAGGAGGACGACCTCGCGCACGAGCGCCGCGGCGAGGCCGAAGCGCTCGCCCGCGAGCGAGAAGACGAGGAGCGCGAGCGTCTCCTCGTCCGGTGCGGCCGGCTCGGGGGGCTCCGCCAGCGCCCGGGCCCGGTCCCGTAGGATCCTGGCCGCCTCCTCCGGGGCGCGCGCCCCGCCGGCCTCCAGCGCGCGCCGGACCCGCTCCAGCCGGGCCTGCGCCTCCTGCCAGTCCAGCGCGGGCGCGGGGCGGCTCATGACTGTATCTCCAGGTAGGCCCGCGCGGTCTCCCGCACGCGTCCGACCGTCAGGCCGTCGCCGCCGGGCACCAGGCCCTCGGGGGCGGCGGACTGTAACAGGGCCAGCACCGTTTCCAGGAACTGCCGGCCGCGCCGACGGTCGCCCTGCCGGAAGCACAGGCACCCGGCCATGAAGTGGGCGGCCGCCGAGTGCGGCGACAGGTAGATCGTCCGGCGGAGGGCCTCCAGGGCCCTCTGGGTCTCGCCCTGCTCCTGGCAGATGGCGGCAAGCAGCAGCGAGCCCTCCGCGTTCAGCGGGTCTTGGGCGAGCAAGCCCTCGCAGGCGCGCCGGGCCTCCTCGAGGCGCCCCTGGTCCGCCCAGCGGCGAATCCGCCGCAAGACGTCGGCCGGCTCGGCACGAGGCTGTTCCGGAAACGGTGGCCCCTCCGGTGCGAGCGCGGGGGGGCCGGTCGAGTCGTCGGTCGGGCACCGGGCCGCGACCGAGACCGCCTGCGGGAGTGCGGGCGCAGGGCGCGGAGAGGGGCCGGCCGCGTCCGGGGCCTTCCGGTAGAAGATGGCGTCGGAGAGGTGGACGGGGAGCAGCGGGTGGAACAGCTCGATGGAAGTCTCGGCTGGAGCGACGACCAGCCAACCGCCGGCCACCAGGGCCTCGGCGAGCCGGGCCGCTACGGCCCGCTGCCGTTCCCCGGAGAAGTACATCAGGACGTTCCGGCAGACGATGAGGTCCATGGCGCCGGTGTTGGTGAGCAGCGACGGAAACCCGCCCGTGGCCAGGTTCAGCGGGGCGAACGTGACCATCCGCCGGATCACGGGATCCAGTTCGAGGGTGTCTTTGCCCCTGCGGTGGAAGTAGCGGGCCCTGATCGCGGCGGGGGTCTCGCGGAGGGCCCACTCGCTATAGAGCCCCCGGTGGGCCTGATCCAGGGCGGCCTCGTTGATATCCGTCGCCAGAATGGTCACCGCCCATGTGTCGCGGTCCGGCAGCAGGCGGTCCAGGAGGATGGCCAGGCTGTAGGGCTCCGCACCCGTCGCGCAGCCGGCGCTCCAGAGCCTGAGCCGCGGGTGGCCGGCCGCGCGCCGGGCCTCGATGAGGGCGGGGAGGACCTGCCGCTCGAGCGCCTCCATGCAGGCGCGATCCCGGAAGAAATACGTCTCGCCCACCGTCAGGGCGGCGGCGAGCCGCCGCCACTGCGGGCTCTCGTCGGGCAGCGTGGCGAGCGAGGCCACCCAGCGCTCGGGCGAGCCGGCCGCGGCGCGCTCGATGACCTGTCGGAGTCCTCGCTCCAAGTCGGCTTGCCGGGTTTCCGGAAAATCCAGGCCGAGGCGGGCGGCGATCACGGTCCGCGCCCGGGCGAGCACCTCCTCCGAGAGCCTCATGGGCCCGCCTCCGCGAGCGTCTCGGCCACGCGCCGCTCCTCGGCCGGCGTGAGGAACGCGTCCGGGTCATGGATGAAGAGGACGCCGTCCGGCAGGGTCGCCAATCCGGCCGCCAGCCCGATGCCCGGAAACACGGTGTCCGGCGCCGCGACCGCCCCCGCTGGGACCTCCGAGACTCCCAGGACCTCGGTGACCGGCAGGGCCACGGTCCGCCGGCTGGTTCGTGCGATGAGGAGCCGGGTCGTCAGGTCCGGTCTCCGGGTGGGGAGGCCCAAGCGGCGCGGGAGGTCCAGGACCGGCACGATCCGGCCGTGCAGGTTGATGACGCCGAGCACGATGGCGGGCGCCTTCGGTAGGGGTGAGCACTCGACCATGTGGACGACGGCTTCGACTGCGGAAAGGTGGAGCGCGCAGCGCCGGTCTTCGACCACGAACAGGACCAGGGAGAAACGGGGGCTGGGAGGCGCATCGCTCACGGCCATGGCGTTCGACCCCGGGTGACGGGAGGTCGCCCGCCTGCGGGGGCTCCGCGGACGGGCAACCCAGCTCTGGTCCGGGTTATACGCGATGGGGCGGAGAGGGGAAAGAGAGTCGTTCGGGGCGGCGCGCCGGATTTATGGCCCTGAGGTCGGGGCCGAATGGCCTGCCCGGCGGACCCCTCAGTCGGGTCGTCGAAGCGGCAGCTCCAGGGTGATGCGGGTGCCGGCTCCGGGTCGGGACTGGATCGCCACGGTGGCCCCGAGGCGTCCGGCCCGCGCCCGCAGGTTGCGTAACCCGTAGCCGGAGCCCCCCGGCGTCTGTGGGTCAAAGCCGACGCCGTCGTCCTCCACGACCAGCCGCAACCGGTCGTCCTCCATGCAGAGGGAGACCTGTCCGGCGGTCGCCCGGGCGTGCCGTTGGCTGTTGCTCATGAGCTCGCGGGCGATGGAGAAGAGCTGCCTGGCCTGCTCCGGTGTCAGGCGCGCCGCGGCCGCGGGATCCACGTTCACGGTGAACGCCGGCGCCGGGATATCCGCCAACGTCCTGAGCCAGCGGGCCAAGGCCTCGGGCAGCTCGGCGCCGGTCAGTGTCCCCGCTTCCTGATCGTCGAGGTGGGTCCGGAGTTCGCGGATGACCTGGTTTAAGTCGGCGACGGCGTCGTCGAGCCGCCGCTCCCCCTGCGCGGGGTCTTCCCGCAGCACGCGACGGGTCTCCAGCAGACCCAGACCGATGGCGTAGATCTCCTGGATGATGCCGTCGTGGAGGTCCTGGATGAGCTGCTCCCGCTCGTCCAACAACCGGAGCAGCTCCTGCTCGCGGTCCCGGAGGGCCCGCTCGATGCGGTCGCGCTCGGTGATATCGAAGGCCATCCCGCCCACGAAGACCCGGCCGGCGGCGTCTCGGAACGGGAACTTGTACACCCACCAGGTCCGAAGCCGGCCTTCCCGATCGGGCGCGGTCTCATGGGTCTCCAGGGGCAGTCCCGTCCGCAGGACTTCCGCGTCGTTCTGCCGGAGCTGCCGTGCCGTCTCTTCGGGGAAGACCTCGAGGTCCGTCCGGCCGGCAATCTGTTCCCGGCGGATGCCGATCAGGCGCTCGTAGGGCTCGCTGACGTACACGTAGCGGAAGTGCACGTCCTTCATCCAGGCGACGACGGTGGTGTTGTTCATGAAGGCGGCGAACCGCCGTTCGCTCTCCTCCAGAGCCTCCAACGCCCGCTTGCGGTCCGTGAGGTCCAGGACATGGGAGACGCAATAGAGGGGGGGCCCGCTCTCGTCCCGGACCGGGGAGGCGTTGACGAGCCCCCAGACCACCCGCCCGTCCCGGTGCAGGTAGCGCTTCTCGAGATGGAGCGAGGGGATCTCGCCGGCCAGCAGGCGGTGGAACTCGCGCAGGTTGCCGTCGCGGTCCTCGGGGTGGGTGAGCTCTTGCCAAGTCAGGCCCTCTAACGTCTGGGGGGCATAGCCCAGCATGGCGCCGAAGGCGCGGTTCACCCGGAGCAGGCGGCCCGAGGGTTCGATGAGGGCCATGCCGACGGCTGCGTGGTCAAACGCGCTCTTGAACCGGGCCTCGCTTTCCCGCAGGGTCGTCTCAAGCCATCGCCGGGCGGTGATGTCGGTGTAGGCCACGACCGCGCCCACGACGGTCCCTCCCTTGAGGATCGGGTGGGCGGCGTAGGCGACGGGAAAGCAACTGCCGTCGCGGCGCCAGAAGACCTCGTCCTCGACGCGGCAGCTCCGGCCGCTCCCGAGGGTCTGGGAGATCGGACAGGCCTCTTCCGGGTAGGGGGCGCCGTCCGCCCGCGAATGGTGGTGGACCGGGTGGAAGCGGCGGCCCAGGAGCTCCTCCGGCGCATAGCCCAACTGCGCCGCCCCCGCTGTGTTGATGAACGTGCACCGGCCCTCGCGGTCGAGCCCGCAGAGTCCTTCCCCCGCGATGTCCAGGAGCGTCCGGAAGGTCGCATCCGCTTGCGTCCCGGGGTCCGGGCCGGTCCGGCGCACGAGCGGCCCGGCGAGCTGTGCGGCACCCCGGGCCGCGAGGAGGCGGAGCCGTGCGCGGAACCGGCTCAGAAGAGCGTTGGGCATCGTGGCGGCGTCTTGTCCTGGGGGTCCGGGGAGGCTGTGCATCCAGCCGCCGCACCCTCCGGCGCGCGGGAGCGAGCGATACGTACTTATGGCAGGAGAGGCGGGTCGGAGTCAACGCCCTTCGGCCGCCGCGCAGGGTCGGCTCGCCGGCCCGCGGTGGCCGAGGACCGGCGGCCTACCGGTGGGGGCCCTGGCGGCTGTAGATCGCCGCCGCCTGGGAGCGGCGCGTCACCTTGAGTTTCTGGAAGATGTGGCCGAGGTAGTTTTTGACGGTTTTTTCGCCGAGGTCGAGCGCGGCGGCGATTTCCTTGTTGGTCTTGCCCTCGGCGACCAGGGCGAGCACGCGCGATTCCTGGGGCGAGAGCCCGTGCTCGTCCTGCTGCGGGCCCTGCTGCGCCAGGGCCTGCATCCGCGCGAGCACGGGCTGGGTCACGGCGGGGTCCAGGATGGACTGCCCGGCCACCACGGCCCGGATCGCCCGGAGGAGGGAGTCGCTGGCGATTTCCTTGAGGACGTACCCGGCGGCCCCGGCGAAGATGGTAGCCAGCACGGCCTCCTGGTCGGCATAGGACGAGAGAAAGAGCACGCGCGCGGTCGGCGTCCGGGCCAGGATCTCCCGGCAGACCTCCACGCCGCTCCCGTCCGGCAGACGGACGTCCAGGAGGACGACATCCGGCGCCAGGCGGTCCGCTTCGGCGACGGCTTCGGCGGCCGTGGCCGCTTCTCCGACCACCTCCAACCCCTGCCGGCGGCCGAGGAGCGTGCGGAGGCCCAGCCGCACGATCTCATGGTCGTCCACCAGGAGAACTCTGATCGGCTGCTCGGACTGGCTACTCACGCGGGTTCTCCTCCGCCGGGCCGGCCAGCATGCGCGTCCGGACGTCGCGGATCAGGGCGTTCAAGCCGGCGATGGCCCGGTCCACGGTCGTGATGGCGGCGGGCCGGTCCTCCTCGATCAGGTGCTTGCATTCCTCCAGCCCCATGCCGATCCCGAAGAGCGTTTGAATCAGGTTGTCCTGCAGCGCCTGGGCGCGCTGCCCGGCTTCCGTCTGCACGCAGGCGGGAGGCTCCCGGCTCGGGGCGGCGCCGGGGCGATCCGTGCCGGCCGGCGCCGGCCGGCGGCGCAGGGCATCCAGTGCGCGCTCGGCCTCGGCGAGCCGGCCGCGGAGGTCCTCGACCAGTCCCTGTAGTTCGGCCTCCGACCGGGGCAGGAAGGGCTGGCGCCCCCGACCGGGGATGCCGAAGCCCGGCTGCTCGGGCTGGCTCATCCGTGAGCCTCCATGCAAGGGAGCGCTCGGCGGACCGTCTCGCCGATCTCCGCCCGATGTCCGCCGCGTGGACTCGCTCTTCCCGTATGTAGGATACAGGGTTTGTCCGGCCGCGGGGGGAGAATTTCGGCCCTCATGCGGAGGGCCGAATGGCCCCGCCCTGCGGGGACTCAGTCGGTGGCGCGCCGGGTCAGCGCCCGCTTGATCTCCGCGGCGGTCGCCGCGTCCACGCCGGCCCGCTTCAGCTCCTCGTCCGTGGCCGCGGCGACCCGCTCCAGGCTCCCGAAGGTCCGCAGCAGCCGATTCCGCCTGATCGCTCCGACGCCGATGATGCGGTCCAGCGCGGAGGCCTTCATGGCCCGCCCGCGCAGTTTCCGGTGGTAGGCGAGGGCGAAGCGGTGGGCCTCGTCGCGGATGCGCTGGAGCAGGTGGGTGGCCGGGGAGGTCGGGTGGAGGATGATCGGGTTCTTGCGGCCGGGGAGGAAGACGCGCTCCTCCTTGCCGTCCTTCGCCTTGGCGAGGCCGACGGCCGGGAGGTCCGGCCGGCCCGCCGCTTTGAGCCCTTGCCGGGCGGCGGAGAGCTGGCCGGGGCCGCCGTCGATCAGGATGAGGTCCGGCAGCGGCAGCCCCTCGGCGGCCCGATCGGGCCCGTCGGCTGGCCCGTAGCGCCGGAGGACCGCCTCCGTCATGCTGGCGAAGTCGTCGGCGCCCGCGACGGTCCGGATGCGGAAGCGTCGGTAGTCCGCCTTCTTGGCCCCGCCCTCCTCCCAGACGACCATCGAGGCGACGGACCGGTCGCCCATCGTGTGGGAGACGTCGAAGCCCTCGATCCGGCGCGGCGGGCGATCGAGCTTGAGCAGCCGCGCCAGCTCCAGGACCGCCCGCCGCTCCGTCGCCTGGTCGCGAAGGTGGTCGGCGACGGCGGCCGCCGCGTTCTCCTCGGCGAGCAGGAGGAGCTGGTGCTTGGCCCCGCGCTCGGGGGCGACGAGGCGGACCGGCTCGCCCCGCCTCTGCGAGAGCCAGGCCTGGATCAGCTCGGCGTCGGCCGGTTGCGTCGGGACGAGCAGCTCACGGGGCGGCGGCAGCCCCTCCCGGCTGTAGAACTGCTCGACGGCCGAGCGGACCAGCTCCTCGTCGTCCGCGTCCCCGGCCTCCGGCCAGAAGAAGTCCCGCCGGCCGATGAGCAGCCCGCCGCGGACGAAGAGCATCTGCAGGTCCACGGCCTTACCCAGGCGGGCGAGCCCGATCACGTCCTGCTCCGCCGCCGTGGTCTGGGCGACCCGCTGCTTCTCCAGCGTGCGCTCGATCTTGGCGATGCGGTCCCGCAGCCGCGCCGCCTCCTCGAAGGCCTCCCGGTCGGCCGCCGCCCGCATGGCGTCGCGCAGGCCGTCCAGCAGCTCGCGGTCCCGGCCTTCCAGGAACTGCCGCACCTGGCGGACGATCCGGTGGTACTCCTCGCTCGTCTGGTTGCCGATGCAGGGGGCCATGCAGCGCTTGATCTCGAACTCGATGCAGGCCCGCTCGGCCGTGCCGTCGATCTCGATCGAGCAGGTGGCCAGCGGAAAGACCCGCTTGATGACCTTGAGCGTCTCGCGCAGGGCGTTGGTCGGCACGTAGGGCCCGTAGTAGAGGGCGCCGTCCTTCTGGACCCGGCGGACGATGCTCAGGCGGGGGAAGGCCTCCTTGATCGGCAGCCGCAGGTAGGGATACTGCTTGTCGTCCCGCAGCACGACGTTGAACCGCGGCTTGTGGCGCTTGACGAGGGTGCTCTCGAGGATCAGCGCCTCCAGGTCGGAGCGGGTGACGATCGTCTCGATCGCCGCCACCTGGCCGACCATGAGGGCGGTCTTGGGGGTGTGGTCCGCGCCCTTCTGGAAGTAGGAGCGGACGCGGTCCGCCAGCACGCGCGCCTTGCCGATGTAGAGGATCTCCCCGCGCCGGTCCTTCATCAGGTAGACGCCGGGCCGCTCGGGGAGGTGGGCGAGCGTCGCCTCCAGGGTCGCCTGATCGGTCTGCGCCGGGGGCGGCCCGCCCCCGGCGGTCTGGGCCGGGCGCGGTCGTGTCATCAGGCCGGACCCCGGTAGCGCAGCGCGAGGGCGGTGATGTCGTCGGACTGGGCGGCCCCGCTCGCGAACTCCTGGACGGCCGTCACGGCCGCGCGGATGACCTCCTGCGGACCGAGCCGTCCGGCGGTCCGCGCCAGGAGGGCCGAGAGCCGGGCGTCGCTGAACAGGCGGCCTTCCCGGTCCATCGCCTCGGTGATGCCGTCGGTGTAGAGGAAGAGACTTTCGTCCGGCTGGAGCCGCAGCGTGCCGGTCTCGAAGGCGAGGCCGTCCATCACGGCCAGGGCCGTGCCGCCGGTCTTCGGCACCGCCTCCACGAGACCCGTCTCGCGGACGACGTAGGGCGGGTTGTGGCCGGCGTTGCAGTAGCGCACCTCGCCCGTGCGCAGGTCCAGGACTCCGTAGAAGACCGTGACGAACATGGCGGACTCGTTGTCCGGGTAGAGGAGCCGGTTCACGTGCGAGAGGCAGGCGCCCGGGTCCTGTTCCTTGGTCGCGGTCGCCTTGATCAGCGAGCGGGTGATCGCCATGAAGATCGCGGCCGGCACCCCCTTGTCGGAGACGTCGGCGATGACGAAGCCGAGCCGCGCCGGGTCCACGAGGAAGAAATCGTAGAAGTCCCCGCCCATCTCCCGCGCCGGGATGGTCTCCGCGTAGATGTCGAATTCCTTGCGGTCGGGGAAGGGGGGGAAGGTGCGCGGCAGGATGGACCGCTGGATGTCGCTGGCGATCTTCAGCTCGCTGCCGATGCGCTCCTTTTCGGCGGTGGTCGTGCGAAGCTGCTCGGTCCGTTCGACGACGCGGCGCTCCAGCACCCGCTCGTGCTCCTCGATGACGAGGCGGGCCTGCTTGGAGACCAGCGTGAGTCCGGCGGCGACGCCGAGCAGGACGATCACCAGGGCCCGGTTCACGTGGTCCACGAAGGGGATGCCGCCGGGGGGCGAGGTGAAGTAGCCCGCGATCGTCAGGACCATGCAGAGGGCGGCGAGCAGGAACGTCTGCCAGTGCCGCGGCCACCAGCCGGACAGGTACACGGGACAGGCGTAGAGGATGCACACCGCCATGCCGATGGGGGTCAGCGAATCCGCCACGAAGATGCCGGCGGTCACAGCGAGGATGAGCAGGGACAGCGGCCACTGCGCCATGAGGACCTCAGACCGGCGTCACGCCGGGCGGGCGCTCGATCAGCTCGACCTCGTAGCCGTCCGGGGCGTCGATGAACAGGAACCGGCCGCCGGAGGCGGTGCGGGTCGGCCCGTCGGTGATCGGCACGCCCTTGGCGGTCAGGTCCGCGATCGCCTCGTCGAGGTTCGCCACCTCGAAGGCCAGGTGCACCAGGTCGGGCTGGACGGTCACCGGACCGCTCGCCGGAAAGCTGCACAGCTCGATCAGCTCCTGGCTGTTGGGCACGGCGAGGAACGCCAGGCGCGAGCCCCGCGGCGAGGTCTTCCGCTCGACGACCTCCAGGCCGAGGACGCCGGTGTAGAAGGCGATCGTCCGGTCCATGTCGCTCACCCGCATCCTGGTATGTAGGAGCCTGGTCACCTTCATGCAGGACTCCGTGAAGGGCTACCCGCCGTCAGCTTTCAGCAGGGCCGTCATGCCGGCGGACGGTCGTCACCCCGGACATTTTTAATCCGGGGCCGGAATCCAGGTCCAGCTCCCACGGACACGGGACTGGACCCCGACTTTCGCCGGGGCGACGGTCTGCGGTCCGCCGTCCGCCGGGGCGACGGTCCTGGGCCCCGGTCATTTCTTATCGTCCGTCATTCCGGCGGAAGCCGGAATCCAGGTCCGATTCCCACGGACACGGGACTGGGCCCAGGCTTTCGCCGGGGTGACGGCCTTGCGGTCCGCCGTCCGCGGGGCGACGGCCTTTCGCTCATGGCTTCTTAGCACCTCGCCGGGCCGATCGTTTTCCTCATCAGGATTTCGGCGGTGCCGGGGATGAGCAGGTTCGGGATCGGCCCGATCTCCGCGTAGCCGTGCCGCCGGTAGAAGCGCCGCGCGCCCTCGTTGAAGTCGGACACGCAGACGAAGAGGTTCTGCCCCCGCGCGAAGGCGTGCGCCTCGACATGGTCCAGCAGCGCGCCGCCGAGCCCCCGGCCCTGGCGGCCGGGGGCGACGGCCAGCAGCTCCAGGTAGTCGCCGAACAGGAAGCGGGGCCGCAGCAGCGCGAGCCCCGCGACCGCGCCCTCCGCCTCGATGACGTAGCCGTCGCGGTCCTGCGGCGGCGCCGCGAAGAGCCGCTCCCAGTCGGCGGCCCGGTAGCCGAGCCGTTTCCAGGGGTCGGACTCGCCCAGCATCCGGACCACCGCCTCACGGTCCGAGACCTCGAAGGACCTGATCCGCTCCCTAATGGTGGTCGCCATGGGTCCGTCCCTCTCCGCAGCGGTCCAGCAGGTCCGTCACCGTCATGGGCTCCAAGCCTCGTCGGGCCAGCAGGTCCGCCCGCAGGGCCTCCACCACCTCGCGGGTGTGCCGCCCCTTGCCGTTGGCGTGGAAGACGATGATGCCGCCGGGGCGCACGACCTCGCTCAAGTGCCGGACGATCGCCTCGGCGCTGAGCGAGGGGTCCGGGTCCCCCGAGACGGCGTTCCAGAGGATGAACCGCAGGCCCAGCCGCGCGGCCAGGTCCACGGTCGTCTCGTCGTACTCGCCGTAGGGCGGGCGGAAGAGGACCGTCTCGCGGCCGTACGTCGTCCGCAGCCGCACGATCGGCCCCTCGATCTCGGCCCGCTGCGCCGCGGCGTCGAGCTGGGGCAGGTGCGCGTGGGCCTGCCCGTGCGTGCCGACCTCGAAGAAGGGCGCGGCCAGGAGCGCGCGGACCTCCTCGTCGTGCGTCGCCATCCAACGGCCGGACAGGAAAAAGGTGGCCGGCGTCCGTTCGGCGACGAGCGAGGCGACGAGCGCCGCGTCATACCCTCCGCCCCCGCGCACCGGACACATGTCGAAGGTGAGGGCGACGCCCCGGCAGGCCTTGGGTCCGGCCCGGATGACCTGGGCGTCGGCCCCGCCGCCCGGCCCGAGCGTCGCCAGCAGGGCGAGGACCGCGCCGACGGCCTGCGGGGTACGCGCGCGCATGGGGGCAGTATACAAGAACGGGCGCCGGGAGTCAGTGCGCGGCGGGGGCGTTCCCGGCCGCCGGCGCGATCACCTGGATGGAGCCGGGGATCGCCTCCGGGATGTTGATGCCGCCTTCCGGCCCGCTGCCCTTGTCGAGGGCCTCCTTCTCGACCTCGAATCCGATGAGCCCCGGCTTGGCGAAGCAGGCGCTGACCGACTCGCCGGGCTTGAGCTTGGCCGTCTCCTCGATGCCCCAGACGTAGTGGAAGCCGCGCTGGCAGGCGAGCTCGTCCAGGTCGTCCTCCAGGAAATTGACCCAGACGGGCGTGGCCCGCCGGTTGACCCAGCGGACCTCGTCGCCGACGTGGACCCGGACGTTGCGCGGGGCCACCTGGTCCGCGATGACGATCTCGGCGACGGTGCCCGTGCGGGTGGTCTCCGGCAGGCCGCTGCAGGCGGACAACAGCCACGAGAGACCGGCGATCAGGGCGGGGGCGGCGATGCGGGCCATGGGCGCCTCTCCTTTTCCGGTGCGGTGCGCGGGCCTCGGGGGCCCGGGGCCGGAGTATACAGGATTTTCGCGGCGCCGGCGCCGCATTGACGAAGGCCCGCCGGCTGGGTCAGGATAGGTCGTCTTCCCCCGTGTCGAGCGGAGTCATGCAGGGACCCGACTGGCAAATCGGCAGGATCCTGGGCATTCCGATCAAGGTCCACGCCTCGTGGTTCCCGGTCTTCGCCTTCGTCACCTGGAGCCTGGCGACCGGCTATCTGCCCGAGGCCCTGCCGGGCCTCTCGGCGGCGCGGTACTGGGGCATGGGCGGCGTCGCGGCCCTGCTGCTCTTCGCCTCCGTGCTCCTGCACGAGCTGGGGCATTCCTTCGTGGCCCTGCGCTACCGGATTCCCATCGGCCAGATCACGCTCTTCGTCTTCGGCGGCATGGCCCAGATGCACCGTGAGCCGCCGGGCCCGCGCGCCGAGTTCCTGATCGCGATCGCCGGGCCGATCGTGAGCTTCGCCCTCGGGGGGGCGCTGCTCGGGCTGACCTTCGCGGCGGAGTCGGCCCGGAGCTTCCACGGGCTGATGGTCCTGGGCTTGCTCCTGGGGTCCGTCAACGTCCAGCTCGGCCTGTTCAACCTGATCCCCGGGTTCCCGCTCGACGGCGGCCGCGTGCTGCGGGCCGGGCTCTGGGCCTGGCTGCGCGACTTCGACCGCGCGACGCGGCACGCCTCGCTCGCCGGCCAGGGGTTCGGGTTGGCCTTCGGCGGCCTGGGCGCCGTGCTGCTCCTGGGGGCCGCGAGCGGCACGATCCCCGGCCCGTTCGCCGCCAACGGCGGCTGGATCATCCTCGTCGGCGTCTTCCTCTACGCGGCCGCGGCGGGGAGCCGGCGCCAGGCGGTCATCCGCGCCTCCCTCGCGTCCGTGGGGGTGCGCGATCTCATGGTGAGCGACGTTCCGATCCTCTCCCCCGACCTGACCGTGGAGGAGGCGGTGGCCCAGCACGTCCTCCGGCACGGCGCCGAGGAGTTTCCGGTGGGCGCGGACGGGCGGCTGCTCGGGATGATCGCCGTCCGGGACGTGCAGGCGCTCCCCCAGGGGCTCTGGCCCTCGCGTCGGGTGGGGGAGCTGATGCAGACCTGGACGCCCCTGATGGAGGTGGCCCCCGACTCGGCGGTGCTCACCGTCTTCGAGCGCATGATCCGGGACGGCCGGACCCGCCTGGCCGTGGTCGAGGACGGCCGGCTCGTCGGGTTCGTGACCCGCTCGGCGATCGCGCAGTTCCTCCGCCTCCGCGGCCTCGGTCGCTAGCCCCCACGCATCATGCGGGCTCGTGTGGCGTCCCGTCATGCCGTTCGTCGTCCGGCCAAGGCCGCGAAGCGGCCGCGAGGAGGAATCTAGAACGGGGCCCGAGCCTGGATGCCGGCGTCCGCCGGCATGACGAGGGATGGGGCCCGAGCCTGGATGCCGGCGTCCGCCGGCATGACGATGCCTCGCGCTTGTGGGACCCCGCACCAGCCGGATGGTGAAACGGGCCGCCGGCGTCGTTCTCGCGTCGCTCGTTCCTCGTGAAGCGTGATTCGTGAGTGCTGGGCGTGCGAGGTAGGCTTCACGAACGGCGAACGGCGCGCTCCCCCTCCTGCTGCAGCCTCCGCACCAGCGTCGCCCCCAGCAGCAGCAGCGCGGAGGCGTAGTACACCCACAGGAGGAACAGCACCACGGTCATCAGGGAGCCGTACATGCGGCCGTAGACGCTCAGGCCCTCCAGGTAGTTCTTGAAGACGAATTTCGCCGATTCCCACAGGATCGTGAGCACCAGCGCTCCCGCGGCCGCATGGAGCCAGGTCGGCGGCTCCACGGGGAGGAAGCGGTAGAGGCAGGTGGTGGACAGGAAGACGAGGACGAAGGGGAGGACGTAGGGCACCATGAAGTCGTGGGCGGCCAGGGCGACCATGTCCATCCCGGCGAAGTGCGGGGCGTGGACGACCAGCAGGCGCATGGTCTTGGTGACGGCGTAGGAGAGCAGCATCAGCACCTCGGCGAGCCCCAGGAGCGCGACGGCCAGCCCCATGGACACGATCAGCGACCGCCGCCGGTGCCCGTCGAAGATGACGTTGATCGCGTACTGCATCTCGTAGAACACGAGCAGACCGAACCAGGTGAAGGTGAAGAAGGCCCCCCACCGCAGTCCCTCCTCGGAGGAGACCCGGCGGATCTCCTCGGCCAGGTTGGCGCCGAGGTCGGGCAGGAAGCCCTGGAGGAAGCCCAGGAGGAACTCGTAGCCGATGCGGTCGCTGCTGACGACGAAGCTCACGAAGTAGAGCAGGAGGAAGATCAGGGGGAAGAACGAGAGGAGGGAAAAGAAGGCGACGGAGGCGGCCAGGGTCAGGCCACCCCGGTGGAAGAAGTCCACGATGGTGCCGCGGAGTAGTCGCAGGATCTCCCGCACGCGCCTCGTCCGCTCCGGGGGATACTGGACGCCAGGATGAGGGAATTCGCGCGGCCGGTCAAGCGCGATCGCGCGGAGACTACCTCGCGCCGATCGCGGCGGTCGTCGCGACGTCCACGAGCGGTCCGGGGAAGAGGCCGAGCAGCAGGACGCCGGCCAGGGCGCAGGCCAGCACGACGGCCAGGACCGGCGAGCCGGCGACCGCCGGAGCGAACTGCGGAGGCCCGTGGGGCTCCCGCATGTACATGACCATCACGACCCGCAGGTAGTAGTAGGCCGAGACGGCGGCGAAGAGCAGGGCCACGACCGCCAGCCAGGCGAGGCCGGCCTTCACCGCGGCCATGAACAGGTAGAACTTCCCGATGAAGCCCGCCGTCGGCGGCAGGCCCGCCAGCGACACCATGAAGACCAGCATCAGGAAGGCGGGGACCGGCTGGCGCTTCGCCAGGCCGGTATAGTCCTCGATCTCGTCGCTCTCGACGCCGCTCTTCCGCAGCATCGCGACCACGGCGAAGGCCCCCAGGGTCATGAAGGCGTAGATCGCCAGGTAGAGCAGGATGCTCGCGACGCCGAGCGTGCGCGCCTCCGCCGTCGCGCCCGCCTGGCCGGCCGCGACGAGCCCGATCAGCGCGTAGCCCGCGTGCGCGATGCTGGAGTAGGCCAGCATCCGCTTGATGTTCGTCTGGACGACCGCGACGACGTTGCCGAGGATCAGGGTGGCGACGCAGAGGACCAGGAACAGCGCGTACCAGTCGGCGGTGCGGCCGCCCAATCCCTCCAGGAACACCCGGAGGAAGGCGCCGAAGCTCGCGGCCTTGGCGGCCACGGCCATGAAGGCGGTGACCGAGGTCGGGGCCCCCTCGTACACGTCGGGGGTCCACATGTGGAAGGGCACGACGGCGATCTTGAACCCGAAGCCGACCGTGAGCAGGATCATGGCCAGCAGCAGCACGGGGTCGTCCAGGCCGCGCGCCCCCGCGGCCGCGGCGATGGCCGAGAGGCGCGTGCTGCCGGCGAGGCCGAACAGCAGCGAGACGCCGTAGAGGAGGATGCCGGAGGAGAAGGCCCCGAGCACGAAGTACTTGGCCGAGGCCTCCAGCGAGCGGGGCTCGGCCCGCTTGAAGCCCGCCAGGACGTACAGCGACAGCGACATCAGCTCCAAGCCCAGGTAGATCGTCAGCAGGTCGGCCGCGGAGACCATGATCATCATGCCGGACAGCGACAGGAGCAGGAAGCCGTAGTACTCGGCGAGGTGGATCTTCTCGGCCTTCAGGTAGGCGAGCGAGAGGAGGATGGTCAGCGCCGTCACGCCGTAGAGCAGCAGCTTGAAGAAGGCGGCGTAGGGGTCCACGAGGATCAGCCCGCCGAAGGCCTCGGTCCGTCCGGCCGCCTGCGAGGCGGTGGCGAGGGCGCAGAGGCCCAGGGCGGCCACGCTCAGCCAGGCGAGCCAGCCCTTCCGCTCCCGGGGCATGACCGGGTCCAGGGCCAGCACGAGGCAGGCCGCGGCCACGACGATCAGCTCGGGCAGGACGGCGGCGATATCCGAGAGGGGGAGGGTCATGTCATTGCTGACCGTTGAGCGTGGGATGGTCGGAAGCGGGAGCCGAAGCGGTGAGCCGGGCGCCGGCGGCCCGGACGACGGG
The DNA here is from genome assembly GCF_979578155.1 of Candidatus Nitrospira neuquenensis. Lineage (NCBI taxonomy): Bacteria > Pseudomonadati > Nitrospirota > Nitrospiria > Nitrospirales > Nitrospiraceae > Nitrospira > Candidatus Nitrospira neuquenensis. Next base: position 26,952 of record NZ_CEFZDU010000004.1, read on the forward strand.
CGGCTCGCTGTGCGCGATCAGGTGGTCCACGCTCGCGTGCATGCGCGAGAGGAGCGGGTTCGGGAACAGGCCGATCCAGAACACGAGCGCGACCAGCGGGACGAGGAGCGCCATCTCCCGAAGGTTCAGGTCGGTCAGGCGCGCCGTCCGGCGTCCGGCCTCGCCGAAGGCCACGCGCTGGACCATCCAGAGCAGGTAGGCGGCGGCCAGGATCACGCCGAGCGCGGCGACGGCGGCGGCGGTCCGGCTCCACTCGAAGGCCCCGACGAGGACCAGGAACTCGCCGACGAAGCTGTTGGTCCCCGGCAGCCCCAACGAGGAGAGCGCAAAGATCACCAGGCAGGTCGCGTAGCGCGGCATCGGCCCGGCGAGCCCCCGGTTGTCGGCGATCAAGCGGCTGTGCGTCCGCTCGTAGATGAGGCCGACGCAGAGGAAGAGCGCGCCCGTCGTGATGCCGTGGTTGATCATCTGCATCACGGCGCCCTCGATGCCCTGGGCGTTCAGCGCGAAGATGCCGAGCGTGACGAAGCCCATGTGGCTGACGCTCGAGTAGGCGATCAGTTTCTTGAGGTCGGCCTGGGCCAGCGCCATGTAGGCGCCGTAAATGATCGCGACCAGCGAGAGGCCCACGACGACCGGCGTGAAGGTTTCGACCGCCTCGGGCAGCATCGGGAGCGTGAACCGCAGGAAGCCGTAGGCGCCCATCTTCAGGAGCACGCTCGCCAGCACGACGCTGCCGGCCGTCGGCGCCTCGACGTGCGCGTCGGGCAACCAGGTGTGGAAGGGGAACATCGGGACCTTCACGGCGAAGGCCAAAAACAGCGCCCAGAAGAGCCAGTGCTGCAGCCCGGACGGGTACTCCACCCGGCTCAGCAGGAGGATGTCGAAGGTCTGCCCGCCGTTGACGTACAGGACGATGATCGCGACCAGGAGCAGGACGCTGCCGACGAGGGTGTAGAGGAAGAACTTGATGGCCGCGTAGATCCGGTCGGGTCCGCCCCAGACCCCGATGATCAGGTACATCGGGATCAGCATCGCCTCCCAGAAAATGTAAAAGAGCACGAAGTCGAGCGCCGCGAAGACGCCGAGCATGGCCGTCTCCATGACGAGCAGGCTGGCCATGAACTCCTTGACGCGGGTCTCGATCGCGTTCCAGGAGACGAGCACGCAGAAGGGCGTCAGGAGCGTGGTCAGCAGGACGAGGGGCAGGCTGATGCCGTCGAGGCCGAGGTGGTAGGAGATGGGCGGGGAGGCGATCCACTGCGTCTGCTCGGCGAACTGCATCCGCGGCGTGGTCGGGTCGAAGAGCCACCAGAGGGGGAGCGAGAGCAGGAGCTCCACCAGCGCGACCCCGAGCGCGGCCGCGCGCACGGAGGCCTCCTTGACGAAGAAGAGCGCGATCGCCCCGACCAGGGGCAGGAAGACGATCAGCGTCAGCCAGGGGAACCCGCCGCTCTGTTGGCTCAGGTCGCTCATGTCAGAAGAGGAGGAACATCGTCAGGATCAGCGCGGCGCCCAGGGTCATGCCCAGGGCGTAGTGCTGGGTCTGCCCGCTCTGCGCCAGGCGCAGGATCCATCCCCCGACCGCGACGGCGCGGGCCACGCCGTTGACGGTCGCGTCGATCACGCCCACGTCCACCCGCCGCCACAGGCGGTCGGCGGCGGTGAAGGTCGGCCGCACCAGCGCGCGGTCGTAGGCCTCGTCCACGTACCACTTGTTGAGCGAGCCGCGATAGACCGCCGCCCAGCGCTCGGCCAGCCGGTCCGCCAGGCCCGGCGACTTGACGTAGACCAGGTAGGCGGACGCGATCCCGCCGAGGCCGGCCAGCGTCGCGAGCGCCATGATCCCCCAGGCCGCCGGCCCGCCGTGCGCCGCCCCGGGCCCCGCCGGGCCGGGGATCGCCGGCTCCAGGAAGCCCGGCAGGCCCAGGTAGCCCGTGACGATCGAGAGGACGGCCAGGACGATCAGCGGCGCAGTGACGACGCGTCCGGGCTCGTGGACCTCCGCCGCGTGGTGGGAGTCCGCGCCGTGTCCGTGGGCCTGCCGGCGCGGCTCGCCCCAGAAGGCGACGAAGACGAGCCGGAAGCTGTAGAAGGCCGTGAGGCCGGCGGTGGCGATGCCGAGGAGCGTCAAGGCCTGCCCCAACGGTCCCGACGACCAGACGCCCAGCAGCAGGTCGTCCTTGCTGAAGAAGCCGGCGGTGAGCGGGAAGCCGGCCAGGGCGAGCGAGCCGACGACGAAGGTCCGGTAGGTGACCGGCAGCCGGTCCTTGAGCCCGCCCATGCGCCGCATGTCCTGCTCGTGATGGAGAGCCAGGATGACGGACCCGCAGCCGAGAAAGAGCAGGGCCTTGAAGGCGCCGTGGGTGAGCAGGTGGTAGATGCCGGCCGCGTAGGCGCCGGCGCCGCAGGCCATCATCATGTAGCCGAGCTGGCTGACGGTCGAGTAGGCGACGACGCGCTTGATGTCGTGCTGGGTGAGCGCGATGGTGGCGCCGAGCACCATGGTGGCGGCGCCGGTCAGGGCGACGACGTCGAGGGCGACGGGCGACAGGTTGTAGAGCGGCGAGAGCCGCGCGACCATGAAGACGCCGGCCGTGACCATCGTCGCGGCGTGGATGAGGGCCGAGATCGGCGTGGGGCCCTCCATCGCGTCGGGCAGCCAGACGTGCAGGGGCACCTGGGCGGATTTGCCGATCGCCCCGAGGAACAGGAGCAGGCAGATCAGCGTCAGCGTGGAGACCTCCCAGGTCCCCCCCAGGGGCCGGAGCAGGTTCACCGTGTCCCCGACGAAGTCGCCGGCCTGGGCGAAGACGTGGCGGTACTCCAGGGAGCCGAAGTTGTAGAGGATCAGCAGGATGCCGAGGAGGAACCCGAAGTCGCCGACCCGGTTCACGACGAAGGCCTTGGTGGCCGCCGCGCAGGCGGCCGGCCGCTCGTACCAGTGGCCGATCAGCAGGTAGGAGCAGAGGCCGACGGCTTCCCAGAAGACGAAGAGCTGGAGGAAGTTGTCGGCCATGACGAGCATCAGCATGGAGAAGGTGAAGAGCGCGATGTAGCCGAAGAAGCGGGCGTAACCCTTCTCCCCGTGCATGTAGCCGATCGTGTAGACGTGGACGAGCGAGCTGACGATCGTGACGAGCAGGAGCATGCAGGCGGTCAGGCGGTCGATGGCCAGGCCGAACGCGATGGTCAGGTCGCCGGACTGTAGCCAGGTGTAGAGCGGGACGGCGACGGGCCCGCCGCGCGCGACCTCGACGAAGGCCAGGACCGACAGGACGAACGAGCCCGTGACCGCCGGGACGGCGACGAGGTGCGCCCGGTCCTTGATCCAGCGGCCGGCCAGGCCGAGGATCAGGAAGGCGAAGAAGGGGAGCAATGGGATCAAGGCGTACAGCATCGGTAACCGCTCTCGTCGATCAACTGCGAGGCCTGCCGGGGCTCAACCGCTCCCCCCTCCGGGAGCGACCGCTCCTCCGGCGAAGTCGGCTCCGAGCCCCGGCAGGCCGAGCGGGCAACGGTCTCCCCCTACCACTTCAACAACTTGAACTCGTCCACGTTGATGCTGGCCTTGCTGCGGTGCAGCGCGATGATGATCGCGAGCCCCACGGCCACCTCGGCCGCCGCCACGGTCAGGGCGAAGAACACGAAGACCTGGCCCGCGACGTTCTGATAGTAGTGGGAGAAGGCGACGAAGTTGATGTTCGTCGCGTTCAGCATCAGCTCCACCGAGAGCAGGATGATGATGATGTTCCGGCGGATCAGCACGCCGACCAGGCCGGTGGCGAACACGATCGCGCTCAGCGTCACGTAATAGGAGAGGGGCACCATGGGCTATCTCTCGCGAACCGTCGATCGAGACGCGTCGCTCGCCGGGAGCTCGGACCGGAGACGCCTCACGCTTCACGCCCTCCGATGTCCCTCTTGGCCAGCACGATCGCGCCGATCATCGCCACCAGGAGGATCAGCGAGGCCACCTCGAAGGGGAAGAGGTAGGTCGAGTAGAGCACCTCGCCGATGGTCTCGGTGTTGCCCGCGGCCGCCGGGACCTGGTCCATCCCGCCGGCGGGCGGCACCGACGGCCGCTCCTCCAGCCCCCGCTGGACGAGGAGCATCACCACCTCGGTGGCGAGGGTGAGGCCCAGCAGGAGCGCCGCGGGGAACTGGGCGTGGTACCGGTCCTCCCGCTTGAGGTTCAGCAGCATCACGACGAACAGGTAGAGGACCAGGATGGCGCCGGCGTAGACGATGACCTGGACCGCCGCGAGGAACTCGGCGTGCAGGGTCACGTAGAGGCCCGCCACGTGGAAGAACAGGATGAGCAGCGAGAGCGCGCTGTAGATGGGGTTGCGCAGCGCTACGACCAGCACCGCGGTCGCGACGATGACTCCGGCAAAGTAGAAAAAGAAGAGCTGGGCCACGGGCGTTTCAGCTCTCCTTCGGCGGCAGGTGCTTGAAGGCGACGTTGAAGAAGGCGACGTTCGGATGCTGCAGCTCCAAGCGCTTCTCGCGCACCGGGTACGAGCGGTCGCCGATGGCGAGCAGTTGCTGCTTGTTCAGCAGGAGCTGCCGCTTGTCGTACACGGCCCACTCGAACTCCCGCGTCATGCCCAGGGCGTCCACGGGGCAGGCGTCCACGCAGAGGCCGCAGAACAGGCAGCGGGTCATGTCCATGTAGTATTCGCGGGCGTAGCGCTTCGTCGGCTCGCCCGGCACCTCGTCGCTGAACACCTTGATGACCCGCGAGGGGCAGGCGGCCTCGCAGAGGTCGCAGCCGACGCACTTCTCGGTCCCGTCGTCGTACCGCAGGAGGGCCAGCATGCCCCGGTAGCCGTCGGGCAGCGTGCGCTTCTCGTGCGGATACTGGAGCGTGATCGGCCGGTAGCGCAGCAGGTGGCCGAGCGTGGCCTTCATGCCCACGAGGATCTCGTAGAAGGTGATGGTCTTGAGCCAGGCCTTGAGGTGAAAGGGTCTCATTGGATCATTGCATCAAGGAGTCATCGAAAGAAGCATGCGTCCCCATCGGCAACGACGAATCCGTCACTGAATCAATCGGCGATGCCTCATCGCGGGAACAGGTACGCCGCGATCGCGGTGATCAGGATGTTCCCCAGCGCGATCGGGAGCAGCACCTTCCAGCCGAACCGCATGAGCTGATCGTACCGCAGCCGCGGCAGCGTCGCGCGCAGCCAGAAGAACAGGAACAGGAAGAAATACACCTTGATCGTGAACCAGAAGATGCCCGACAGCCAGGCCAGGTGCGCCAGCGACCCGTTGAACTGTAGGAAGGGGGCCGGGGCGTTCCAGCCGCCCAGGAACAGGGCGGCGGCCAGGCAGGACACCATGATCATGTTCGCGTACTCCGCGATGAAGAAGAAGGCGAACCGCATCCCGCTGTACTCGGTGAAGAACCCGGCCACCAGCTCGCTCTCTGCCTCGGGCAGGTCGAAGGGCACGCGGTTGGTCTCGGCCACCGCCGAGATCACGTACACCACGAAGGCGAAGATCTGCGGGAAGGGCGGGGCGAAGGCGAACCAGTTCCAGAACCACCCGCTCTGGGCCTCGGTGATCTTCACGAGGCTCAGGGAACCGGCCAGGAGCAGCACGCCGACGATGGCGAGCCCGATGTTCAGCTCGTAGCTGATGACCTGCGCCGCGGACCGCAGCCCGCCCAGGAGCGAGTACTTGCTGTTGGAGGCCCAGCCGCCCAGGATCACGCCGTAGGCGCCGATCGAGGCGAAGGCCAGGATGTACAGGATGCCGATGTTGATGTCGCTGATGACGAAGGGCGTGAAGGTGACGCCGAACAGCTCGACGCGGATCGCCGGGCCGAAGGGGATGACCGCGAAGCCGATGAGCGCCGGGACCAGCGCGAGGATCGGCGCGAGGCTGAAGAGGAACTTGTTGGCCCCCGCGGGGACGATGTCCTCCTTGAAGAAGAGCTTGAGCCCGTCGGCGATCGGCTGCAGGATGCCGTAGGGGCCGACTTCCATCGGGCCCATGCGGTCCTGCATCCAGCCGAGCACCTTGCGCTCCGCCAGGGTCAGGATCATCACGGTCAGCATCACCACGCCCATCACGGCGGCAATCTGGGCGAGCGACAGGGCCAGCCTCACTCCCACTTCAGTCACGGTCCCCTCCACGCGAATAGCGCCGTCGGCGTTCAGCCTCGTCGGTCCGGCGAACGGTTGTCACCCCGGCGAAGGCCGGGGCCCAGGTCTCATTCTGGATTCCGGCGTTCGCCGGAATGACAGACTCCGGACCCCGGGTCGACGCTATCCGGAGCCATCCCCGGATTCACGCCGTCCGGGGTGGCGGCTGTGCCGAATGGCGTCGTGTTACGCCCGCTCCACCTTCACCCAGGCGGTCTTGTAATAGGGCACGCCGGTCCGCGGGTCGGCGGAGACCTCGAACAGCGCCAGCGCCTCCCCGTCGAAATGCTCGGGAAACACCGCCAGGCCCGCCGGCACGCGCTCCGAGAGCTTCACCGGCGCGGTCAGCGTCCCCCGTGCGTTCGAGAGCCGCGCGGGCCGGCCCTCGGCGAGCCCGAGCCGCTCGGCGTCCACCGGGTTGAGGCTCAGGGCGCCGGCCGCCTGGACCTGCAGCAGGCCCTTGGCGCGGGTCGAGAACTTGCCCGAGTGGAACAGGCTCTGCGCGGCTACCAGCATCAGGTGGCCGGGCTGCGGCTCCGCCGGTTTCGCCGGGCGGTAGCGGGCGGCCAGGTCCTCCCGGAAGCCCTCCGTCAGATACCGGTCCACCGCGGCCTGATCGGGGCGCAGCGGGGTCGGCGCCGGGCCGAGGAGGCCGTAGCCGGGGATGAGCGTGCGGATTTCCTTGAGGATCTCCCGCGCGTCGCCGTATTCGATCGGATAGCCGAGGAGGACGGACAGGGCCGAGAGGATCTCCCAGTCCGGCCGGCTCTCGCCGATCGGCTCGATGGCCTGCCGGATCGCCTGGACATGGCCTTCTTCGTTCGTGAAGGTGCCGTCCTTCTCCGCGAAGGAACAGGCCGGCAGCACGACATGGGCCAGCGCGGCGGTCTCGGTCGGGAACAGCTCCTGGCAGACGAGCAGGTCCAGGTTCCGGAGCGCCTCCCGGACGCCGGAGGAGGGCGGGAGCGAGCCCGCGGGGTTTTCCCCCACGACCAGCAGGGCCTTGACCCGGCCGGCCCGCGCTTCTTCCAGGATGTCCAGGAGGGGGCGGCCCGCGCCCTGGGGCAGCTCCTCCTTCCACAGGGAGGCGAGCCGCTCGGCGGCCGTCCGGTCCGTCCGGTCGGCCGGGCCGGGGAGGAACTCCGGCAGGGCGCCCATCTCGACCGCGCCCTGGTCGTTGTTCTCCTCGGCCAGGGGCGCCAGCCCGCAACCGGGCCGGCCGTGCCGGCCCGTGAGCAGGAGCAGGTCCAGCAGGGTGACGCAGGTGCCGTACCCCCCCGGCTGCCGCAGGACGCCCTGGCCGACGACGATGACCGCGCGGCTCGCGCCGGCGAAGGCGCGGGCGGCCGCCGCGATCGCCGCGCGGCCCCCTCCCGTCGCCGATTCGATCTCCGGCCAGCCGACCGCGGCGACGGCCTCGGCGACGGCCGTCACGTACCCCGGCGCGCGCGGCGAGAGGGCCGCGTCCACGAGCCCCTCCTCGACCGTCGCCTTGATGAGCCCCAGGACGGCGTGGCCGATGCGGTCCGGTTTCATGCCGAAGTGGTGCGCGGAGAGGGTGGCGATGTTGCTGATCGTGCCGATGGCGGGCTCCAGGGCCTCGATCGTCACGAGCGTCGCGCCGCGCTTCTTGACGGCCTCCTTCACTTTGAGGCCGGCGATCGGGTTGGTCTCGGTGATGTTCGTGCCGACGAGGAGCAGGCAATCGGCGGCCACGAGGTCCTCGAAGGTCACGGTCCAGCGATGCGTGCCCTGGACGCGGCGCAGCGCGCGGACCGCGTTCACCTGGCCGTAACGGGCGCCGCTGTCGAGCCTGTTCGTGCCCAGCGCGAGCCGGAGGACCTTCTGGAAGACGTAGAGGTCCTCGTTCGTGCAGCGGGAGGAGATCAGCCCGGCGATCGCGTCCGACCCGTGCGCCATCTTGATCCGCGTGAGCTCGGCGGCGACGTGCTCCAGCGCCTCCTCCCACGTGGCCTCGACGAGCGCGCCGTTCCGGCGGACGAGGGGCGTGCGCAGGCGCTCGGGGTTGGTGACCGCATGGTAGCCGAAGAAGCCGCGGGCGCAGAGGTCGCCGTTGTTGCGGCCCGCGCCGTGGGCGGACATGACCTCGACCGGCTCGTTGAACTTGGTCTGGATCGTGATGCGGCAGCCGTCCCCGCAGTAGGCGCAGAGGCTGTCCGCGCGCTTGAGCATCCAGGGGCGGTACTCGTACATGGAGAGCCGGCTGGTGATGGCGCCCACGGGGCAGATCTGCACGCAGCCGCCGCAGAACTCGCAGTCCAGCTCGTGGGCGGCGAAGTGCTTGATCTCGGTCATGGTGCCGCGGCCGGAGGGCGCGAGCGCCTTGACGTCCATCACCTCGTCGCAGTACCGGACGCAGCGCAGGCACTGGACGCAGCGGTTCATCTGGGTCTCGATCAGCGGGCTGAAGTACTCCTTCGGGAAGACGCGCTTGACCTCGATGAAACGGCTGGTGGTGGGGGTGTACTGGTGCGAGAAGTCCTGGAGGTCGCAGCGGCCGCCCTGGTCGCAGACCGGACAGTCCAGCGGGTGGTTGGCGAGGATGAACTCGAGGACCGACTTGTGCGCCTGGGTGACGACCGTCGTGGCGGTACGGACGACCATGCCCTCGGCGACCGGGGTGCTGCAGGCGGTCTGGAGCTTGGGCACCTTCTCGATCTCCACCAGGCACATGCGGCAGTTGGCGTCGGGCTTGAGCTTCGGGTGATAGCAGAAATGCGGCACCATCACGCCGGCCTGGCGCGCCGCCTCGATGACGAGCGTGCCCTTCGGGACGGCGATCGTCTGCCCGTCGATCGTCAGGCGGATGGTGTCAACGGTCGTCGGCATGGTTTCCGTGAGGCGTGAAGCGAACCCCCGAGTGTCCCGAGCTTCGACGCCTGCCCCCTCACCCCTTGCGCTTGACGGCCTTCAATGTCTGGCCGGCATCACGAGCTCGGGCGCGCCGGCGAGGCCCAGGGCCTCCGCCTCGCGGATCAGCGCCTCGTACTCGGACCGCCAGTGCTTCAGCGTGCTCATGACCGGCGCGACCTCGGCGTCGCCGAAGGCGCAGACGGTGCGGCCGGCAATGTTCTGGCACAGATCGACCAGGGTTTCAAGGTCCTCCTTGCGCCCCCGCTTGGCCAGGATGCGGCGCAGCGTCTGCACGAGCCAGGAGCTGCCCTCGCGGCAGGGACTGCACTTGCCGCAGGACTCGTGGTAGAAGAACTCCATCAACCGCAGCGCGGCCCAGACCATGCTGGTGCCCTCTTCCATCACGGTCACGCCGCCCGATCCGAGCATCGAGCCCGCCTGGGCCACCGACTCGAAGTCCAGCTTCACGTCCAGGTGCTCGGCGGTGAAGAAGGCCGCGGAGGCGCCGCCGGGGATGATCGCCTTGAGCGGCTTGTCCGACCGCATGCCGCCCGCGTGCTCGAAGATCAGCTCGCGGAAGGTCACGCCCATCGGGACCTCGTAGTTGCCCGGCCGCTTCACGTGCCCGCTCACGCAGAAGATCCGGGTGCCCGTGCTCTTGGGGGGCGAGCCGATCGCGGCGAACCACTCCGGCCCCCGGGTGATGATGTGGGGCAGGTTGGCCAGGGTCTCGACGTTGTTCACGACGGTCGGCTGGTTGTAGAGGCCGTGGGTCGCCGGAAAGGGCGGCTTGACCCGCGGCAGCCCGCGCTTGCCCTCCAGCGATTCCAGCAAGGCCGTCTCCTCCCCGCAGATGTAGGCGCCGGCGCCCCGGTGCACCCAGATGTCGGCGCGCACGCCGGTGCCCAGGATGTTCGCGCCGACGTAACCGGCCCGCCGGGCGTCGGCCAGGGCCTGCTCCAGGATCCGCGCGCCGAGCGCGAACTCGCCCCTGATGTAGATGTAGGAAGTCTCGGCGCCGATGGCATAGGCGGCGAGCAGGATGCCCTCCAGCAATTGGTGCGGGTCGCGCTCGATGAGCTGGCGGTCCTTGAAGGTGCCGGGCTCGCTCTCGTCCGCGTTGCAGCAGAGGTACGTGGGGCCCCGGTGGTCCTTGGGGAGGAAGCCCCATTTCACGCCGGTGGGAAAGCCTGCGCCGCCCCGCCCGCGCAGGCCGGACTTCTTGACGATCTCGGTCACCTCGGCGGGCGCGACCTTGCCCAGGACCTTGCGCAGGGCCTGGTACCCGCCCGCGCGCTCGTAGTCGGCCAGCGAGCCGGTGTAGCCCGGCGTCAGCATGTTTTTCGTCAAGATCGGTTCGTAGCGCGGCATGGTCGTCGTTTCCCTGAGGCGGGCGGCGAAACGCCGCCGGCCCCGGCTCTTCCGCCCCTCACCCGTTACCCCGTCCCGTTCACCGTTTCCGGCAGGATGAACGGCCCGCTCTTCAAGGGCGAGGTCCCGTCCCGCTTCAGGTCGGCCAGGATCCGGTCCAGCTTCTCCTCGGTGATCCGCTCGTAGTAGTCCTCGTTGACCTGCATCATCGGGCCGGTGCCGCAGGAGGCGAGGCACTCCACCGTGCTGAGGGTGAAGAGCCCGTCCTTCGTGGTTTCGCCCGGGCCGATGCCCAGCCGCGCCTTCAGCCATCCCAGCAGCGCGTCCGAGCCGACCAGCGCGCACATGAGCGACTTGCAGACCTGGAGGTGGAACTTCCCCGCCGGCTTGAGCCGGAGCATGGTGTAGAAGGTCACGACCTCGTAGACCTGGGGCGGCGTGAGCCGCAGGATGGCGGCGATCTCCTTCATCGCCGCCTCGCTGACGTAGCCCTCCTCCCGCTGCGCCAGGGAGAGCAGGGGCAGCATGGCCGATCGCTTCACGGGATAGCGGCTCAGGATGTCGTCTATTTCCGTTTGGTATTTCTCTCTCAACACGACGGCCCCGTCTTCGGTCTCCGGCGCAACGTGAACGGTGCAACGTGAACGGTCGGGGGATGTCTACGGAGCCACCTTGAACGGTTCACGTCTCACGCCTATCGGTCGCATTCCCCCATCACGATGTCGTAGGTGCCGAAGATCGTGATGATGTCCGAGATCAGGTAGCCGCGGGCCATGTGGTCGAAGGCGCCCATGTGGACGAACGAGGGGGCGCGGATCTTCAGCCGGTAGGGCCGCGGGCTGCCGTCGCTGACGATGAAGAAGCCCAACTCCCCCTTCGGGGCCTCGGTCGCGCAGTAGGTTTCGGCCTTGGGCGGCTTGAAGCCCTGCGTGAAGATGATGAAGTGGTGGATCAGGCTCTCCATATCCCGCATGACCTTCTGCTTGGGCGGCGGGATCACCTGGGGCATGTCCGCGATGATGGGGCCGGGCGGCATCTGATCGAGGCACTGCCGGATGATGCGCGCGCTCTGGCGCATCTCCTCGATCCTGATCCAGTACCGGTCGTAGGTGTCGCCGTTCTTGCCGATCGGCACCTCCCACTCCACCCGGTCGTAGACCCCGTAGGGCTCCAGCTTCCGCACGTCGTAGGCCACGCCGGACCCGCGGAGGGTGGGGCCGGTGAGGCCGAAGTTGACGGCGTCCTCGGCGGAGATGACGGCGACGTCCTTGGTCCGTCCCAGCCAGATGCGGTTGCTCTGCAGCAGCTCGTTGTACTCGTCGATGTGGGCCGGGAACTCGTCCAGGAAGGTCTTCAGCCGCGCGACCAGGTCGGGGGTGAAGTCGCCGTCCACGCCGCCGATCCGGAAGTAGTTGAGCGTGAGCCGCGCACCGCAGAGCTTCTCGAACAGGTCGAGCAGGACCTCCCGCTCGCGGAAGGTCCAGAAGAAGACCGTCATCGCGCCGATGTCCAGGGCTTGGGTGCCGAGCCAGAAAAGGTGGCCGATGATGCGCTGCATCTCGGCGACGATCGTGCGGATGTACTCGGCCCGCTCGGGCACGGTGACGCCCACGAGCTTCTCGACGGCGCGGACGTAGGCGTAGTTGTTGGTCATCGAGCAGACGTAGTCGAGACGGTCGGTGTGGGGGATGATCTGCATGTAGGCCAGCCCCTCGGCCAGCTTCTCGACCCCGCGGTGCAGATAGCCGAGGTCGGGGGTCGCCTTGACGATCCGCTCGCCGTCCAGCTCCAGGACGACGCGCAGGACGCCGTGGGTGCTCGGGTGCTGCGGGCCCATGTTGAGGAGCAGCTCCTCGGTCCGGTAGGCGGCGGAGGTGCCGCTGTCGGCCAAATAGGTTTTCTTCTCGGCCTCCGGCACATCCACGTCCACCCGCTCGACGGCGGGCTCGTCCAGCCGGGGGATGAAGTCGAAGCGGCTCCGCCAGCCACGGCCCTCGGTGGGAAAGTCCTTCCGCAGGGGGTGCCCCTCCTCGTAGGTCTCGGGCATGAGGATGCGCCGGAGGTCGGGGTGGCCCGTGAACCGGATCCCCATGAGGTCGTAGACCTCGCGCTCCATGAAATTGGCGCCCCGCCAGATGCCGGCGACCGAGTCGATGACGGGGGCGTCTTCCGGGACCCGGGCCTTGAGGCGGATGCGGGTCCGGTGCGGCAGCGAAAGGAGCTGGTAGACCACCTCGAACCGCTCCGGGGCGTCGGGATAGTCCACGGAGCAGATGTCCGTGATGTGGTCGAAGGCCGCGGCCGGGTCGTCGTGCAGGAAGGCGGCGACGTCCCGGATGCGCCCGGCCGCGACCTGCGCGGACAGCTCGCCGCGCGTCCGGTCCTCGTGCACGGCCAGCACGGCGTCGGGAAACTTGCTCTTCAGCGTGTTCAGTAATGGGTGCACGTCGAGTTGCGAGTGTTGAGTCGGACGAGACAACGCACCGCTCAGGACGACAAACTCAACACGTCCCCCTCCAGCCTACTTCACGAAGACCTTCTCCCGCTGGATCTTCTCCTGCAGCTTGAGCAACCCGTCCAGCAGGGCTTCCGGCCGGGGCGGGCAGCCGGGGATGTAGACGTCCACCGGCACGATCTGGTCCACGCCCTGGACCACGCTGTAGCTGTTGTAGTGGTTGCCGGAGGTCGCGCAGGAGCCCATCGAGATCACGTACCGGGGCTCGGGCATCTGGTCGTAGATGCGGCGGATGACCTCGGCCATCTTCCGGGTGACCGTGCCGGCGACGATCATCAGGTCGGACTGGCGGGGGGAGGCCCGGAAGACGCCCGCGCCGAAACGGTCGATGTCGTAGCGAGAGGAGACGGACGCGATCATCTCGATGGCGCAGCAGGCCAGGCCGAAGGTCATCGGCCAGAGCGCCGACTTGCGCGCCCAGTTGACCAGCGCGTCGAGGTTCGTCGTGACGACGTTGGCGTCCAGTTGTCGGTCGAACAGTCCCATGAAAGCCTCGTGAAGCGTGAAGCGTGCAACGTGAAGCGTCCGAATCGGAGAACGAGATACGCTTCACGAAACACGCGCCTCCGGCGCTAGTCCCACTCCAGCGCGCCCTTTTTCCACGCGTACCAGAAACCCACCACCAGGATGCCGATGAACAGGGCCATCTCCACCAGGCCGACGAGGCCGAGCTTCCGGAAGGCCACGGCCCAGGGGAACAGGAACACGATCTCGATGTCGAAGATCACGAAGAGCATCGCGATGATGTAGTACCGCATCGGGAACTGGACGCGGGCGTCCATGAATAGGGGGCTCCCGCTCTCGTAGGGCCGGAGCTTCGCCTTGTACGGGCGGCTCGGCCGCACGACCCAGCCCGCGAGCAGCGACACCGCGCCGAAGCCGAGCGCGACGGCGATGAAGAGGAGGATCGGCAGGTAGTTCAAGGGAACGAGGTCGCTCGACATCTATGCCCTCGCCGCCAGCGCGGTCCCGAAAAACGGCTTGTACCGGAGCCCGTCGAGCGCCGCCCCATCGAGCCCGCGCTGCTGGACCAGGACCTTGAACGTGCGGCCCATGCCGTCCGGTCGCAGGAGGTGCACGGCGGATCGATACTCCGGGGACTCCGGCTCCAGCGCCTCCAGCATCCGCTCGACGCCCAGGCCCATCAAGAAGCTCATCTGGTTGGTGAAGCCCGCCACGGCGAGGCCCGCCGACTCCCCGGCCTCGGCGAGGCTGCTGAAGTCCACGTGCGCCGTGATGTCCTGGAGCCCCACGCGGGAATAGGGATCCTCGTTGACCGTCTGGGCGTGGTAGCAGAGCAGGGTGCCGCGGCGGCGCTCGGGGCCGTAGAGGTCCTGCGCCGTGTGGCCGTAGTCGATCGTCAGGACGATGCCGCGGCCCAGGACGCGGCCGACCTCCTTCATCCAGTCGAGCGCGGCCAAGTTGAGCTCCGCCCGGTGGCCGTCGAGCGGCCCCCTGTCCGTATCGGCGACTCGCCGCCACAACTCTAAGAGCCCCGGCGTGGAGAGCGGGCCGACCCGCTCCAGGAAGCGGCCGTCCCTGGCATCCACGTAGATTTCTCGCAGGGTTCCGCCCTGGACGACGACCCGATGCACGGGGAAGGCGTCCACCAGCTCGTTGGAGAGGAGGGCCCCGACGATGCCGCCGGTCCCCAGCGCCTCCAGCCCCTCGACCCAGGCCGCGGCGCCCGGCCGGTCGAGCCAGGGCGCGAGCGCGGCTTGCTGTTCGGCGCGCATGGCGGGGCTGCGCTCGATCAGGAGGTAGCGGAGCCTGCGGGAAAAGGACGGGGCCTGCGCCTCGCAGTCGGCCAGGATGTCCCGGGCCAGCAGGCCCTTGCCCGGCCCCATCTCCACGAGCGTGAAGGGATCGGGATGGCCGAGACGCTCATCCACCTGCCGGATCTGGCGCGCGATCGCCCGACCCAGGATGGGATGCACGTCGGAACTCGTGTAGAAGTCGCCCTGCCGGCCGATCCGCTCACCCGCGGGATCCTCGGGCGCGCGCATGTAATACCCGTACTGCGGGTGGTAGAGGGCCAGCTCCATGAAACGGACGAAGGGGATCGGCCCGGTCGAGCGAATTTCCTCCATGATGGCGCGGACGAGATCCGGGTGGCCGATGGTCACGGGGCGACCTCCACACCGCACATTGCTCCGTCCCGGAGGCCCTCATGGCCGCCCGACCCGGGCAAAAGAGGAGTTACATTAGCCTCCGCTCCCGCGGCAAGTCAAGCCGAAAGACCTTGAAAAGACCGATAGATCGGCACGATCGGCCGGGCCGGCGCCGCCGGCCGATTTTTTTCCTTGACGGAGAGGAGGCGGATAGGCCAGGAGTCGATTGGAACGGGAGGCGCACGGCCATGGGTACGCTTGCGTGGACCGCCGAAAAACCCTTGAAAGCCGGATGGTACTGGTATCGCGGCGAGGCCGCCGAGGCCGACCCCCTCATCGTCCAGGTGGACGAGGCGGGCTACTTCCAGTGGCCGGACGGCGGCTTCCAGGAGGTGGCGCTGGCCAAGGGCGAGTGGGCTGGACCGATCGCCCTGCCGGAGGAGCCGTAAAGGGAGAGCCGATGGGCGCGGCCCGGCAACCGCTGGCGTCCCTGCTCGGCGTGGCCGTCGCGTGGACGCTGTGGGTCTATGCCTCCGAGAGCGTGGACGGCCGCCGGATGACCGGGATGTGGAGCAGGCTCTCCACGGCCGACTCCGAAGCGGCCTGCGAGCGGAAGCTGCGCGAGCAGGTCCAGGCCCTGCTCAACGCGCTGGCGCCCCTCGGCGCGAGCGTGGACAAAGGGGGCGAGGCGGTCTTCTACACCGAGAAGGGCCGGGGCGGGCGACCGGTCATGAAGGGCCTGCGCTACGAATGCCTGCCGGACGACGTGGATCCGAGCGGAGGCGGGCGCTAGCCCGCATGATTCATGAACGCTTCTGCTGCAATCGCCTGTCTGCGTGTCCGCACAGGCAGGCGGATTCGCGGCTGAAAGGGGCCTGGCCGCACGCCTCGGCGCGGCCAGGCGGGCGGGAGCACGACATCGTCCTGGAGAGGATTCTGCCCGCGGAAGGGGGCAGGAGGGCGGTCCGTCTCGATGGCGCGTGCGCCCGCAGGGGATGAACGCGCCGCTGAAGCGGGCCAGGCTGCGGTGAGCGCCCCATTGCCCGGCGGGTGCGGGCTTACCGCCCGTGGCACTTCTTGTACTTCTTGCCGGAGCCGCAGGGGCAGGGATCGTTGCGGCCGACCTTGTCCTGGGGGCGGTGGGCGGCCTGCGGGGCGGCCGGCTCTTCGCCGCGGTTGAGGCTGATGCGGACGGCCGGCGGGGGCTGCACCGTCGGGGGCGGGGCTTCGCCGCGGACGGCCTGGACGCGGAAGAGCCGGTCCACGGCGTCGGCCTTGATCCGCTCCATCATGGCCGCGAACAGGTCGAACCCCTCCCGCTTGTACTCGATCAGCGGGTCCTTCTGGCCGTAGCCGCGCAGCCCGATTCCGTCGCGGAGCTGGTCCATGGCCAGCAGGTGGTCCTTCCAGTGGTGGTCGATGACCTGGAGCAGCACGGCCTTCTCCAGGTACCGGAGAAGGTCGGCGCCCAGCTCCTCCTCCTTGCGGCGGTAGAGGCGCTTCACGCGGTCCAGCAGGTCCTCGCGGAGCGCGTCCCGGCCGAGGTTGCGGAGGTCCTCGGCGGTCACCGGCTCGATCGCCAGGAGCTCCGGCCCGAACTGGGTCTGCAGCGCCTCGATCATCCCCGGCGTGTCCCACTCCTCGGGGTACTGGTCCGCCGGGCAGTACACGGTCACGAGCGCGTCCACCAAGTCGGCCATCATCCCCTGAATTTCCTCGGAGAGGTCCTCGCCCGTGAGGATGGCGCGGCGGTGCTGGTAGATCACCTCGCGCTGCTTGTTCATCACGTCGTCGTACTCGAGGAGCTGCTTTCGGATCTCGAAGTTGTGGGCCTCGACCTTCTTCTGCGCGTTGGCGATGGCGCGGGTGACCATGCCGTGCTCGATGGGCACCCCCTCCTCCATGCCGAGCTTGAGCATGAGCTGCGAGACGCGCTCGGAGGCGAAGATGCGCATGAGGTCGTCTTCGAGCGAGAGGTAGAAGCGGGAAGAGCCGGGGTCGCCCTGGCGCCCGGCCCGGCCGCGGAGCTGGTTGTCGATGCGGCGGCTCTCGTGCCGCTCCGTGCCGAGGATGTGCAGGCCGCCCAGCTCCAGAACCTCGCGCTTGTTCGCGTCGCAGTCGGCCTTGATCTCGTCGAAGATCTTCCTCTTCTGTTCCTCGGTCAACGTACCCGCCTCGTCCTGGTAGAGGACCCGCTTGAACAGGAAGTCCGGGTTGCCG
Organism: Candidatus Nitrospira neuquenensis; assembly: GCF_979578155.1. NCBI lineage: Bacteria > Pseudomonadati > Nitrospirota > Nitrospiria > Nitrospirales > Nitrospiraceae > Nitrospira > Candidatus Nitrospira neuquenensis. The sequence goes on from NZ_CEFZDU010000004.1 coordinate 44,195, forward strand.
CCCAAGAGAATGTCCGTGCCGCGGCCGGCCATGTTGGTGGCGATCGTGACCGCGCCCTTGCGGCCGGCCTGGGCGATGACCTCCGCCTCCTTCTCGTGGTACTTGGCGTTCAGGACGTGGTGCTTGACGCCGTGGCGGCTCAGGTGGCCCGACAGGCGCTCGGACTTCTCGATCGAGATCGTGCCGACCAGGACCGGCTGGCCGCGCTCGTAGCAGTCCTTGATCTCCTCGACGATGGCGTCGAACTTCTCCCGCTCGGTCCGGTAGACGACGTCCGCGAAGTCCTTCCGGATCATCGGGCGGTTGGTCGGGATGACGTTGACGTCGAGGTTGTAGATCTTGGCGAACTCGCCGGCCTCGGTGTCCGCCGTGCCGGTCATGCCGGCCAGCTTCCGGTACATCCGGAAGTAATTCTGGAAGGTGATCGAGGCGAGGGTCTGGTTCTCGTTGGCGATCTTGACGCCTTCCTTCGCCTCCACGGCCTGGTGCAGGCCGTCGCTCCACCGCCGCCCCGGCATGAGCCGGCCGGTGAACTCGTCCACGATGATGACCTCGCCGTCCTTGACGACGTAGTCCACGTCCCGCCGGTACAGCGCGTGGGCCTGCAGCGCCTTGATGACGTGGTGGACCAGGTTCATGTGGGCGAGGTCGTAGAGGTTGTCCACGCCCAGCAGCTTCTCGACACGGGCGTTGCCCTCCTCGGTCAGCGCGGCGGTCTTGGTCTTCTCCTCGATCGTGTAGTCCCGGTCGCGCTTGAGCGAGGGGATGATCGCGTTGATCCGGTAATAGAGGTCCGTGGACTCGTTCGTCGGGCCCGAGATGATGAGCGGCGTGCGCGCCTCGTCGATCAGGATGCTGTCCACCTCGTCCACGATCGCGTAGTGCAGCTCGCGCTGGACGCACTGGCCGATGTCGGTGACGATGAGGTTGTCGCGCAGGTAGTCGAACCCGAACTCGTTGTTGGTCCCGTAGGTGATGTCCGCCCGGTAGGCCTCCTGCCTCGTGCAGGGCCGCAGGTGCTGGAGCCGCTTGTCGGCGGCGTCGTAGGCCGGGTCGAACAGGAACGAGGCGTCGTGCTGGATCACGCCGACCGAGAGGCCGAGCGCATGGTAGAGCGGCCCCATCCACTGGGCGTCGCGCTTGGCCAGGTAGTCGTTGACCGTGACCAGGTGGGCGCCCTTGCCGGTCAGCGCGTTCAGGTACAGCGGCAGCGTGGCGACGAGGGTCTTGCCCTCGCCGGTCTTCATCTCGGCGATGCGGCCCCTGTGCAGGACGATGCCGCCGAGGAGCTGGACGTCGAAGTGGCGCATGCCGAGGCGGCGCTTGGACACCTCCCGGCAAACGGCGAAGGCCTCGGGGAGGAGGTCATCCAGCGGCTCCCCCTCGGCCAGTCGCTTGCGGAAGCCCTCCGATTTCTCCGTAAGCTGGGCGTCGGTCAGGCCGACGAGCGACGGCTCCAGGGCGCCGATCTGCTCGACCAGGGGTCTGATTTTCTTGATTTCCCGATCGTTTTTGCTGCCGAAGAGGATGTTGAGGAGACGAACGAGCATGGTCGGTGTGCCTGGTCCGGATTCCGGTGATGGTCCTTGACCCAGCGCAGTATACCGTAAACCGGCCCGGAAACAACAGCATCGCCGGGGACGGCGGGTCACTCGACGAAGGCGGGGCCCCGGAAGTGACGAAACCGGAACACGGGAGAACCGGTTGACATAGAGGGTTTTACCGGGCTAGGATCGCTCCGGTCGAGGGGTTCGATTGCTCATGGTGCTCAAGCCGCAACGTCTCATCGCCTTCAGCTTGGTGCTCTGCCTGCTGGCCGTCGGCGGGGCCGCCAACGGACTGCTGGTCCAGCACGAGCTTGAGCACGCCCATCACAAGGCGGCGACTCACGCGACGGCCGTGTGTACGTGGGTCTGCTCCGCCGGACAGGTGCTCGAGGGCCTGACGGTTGCCTTGCCGGTCACCCTCGCCCCGCTGGAGGTCCTCTCCGTTCCCCGGAGCGACGAGTGGGTTGATGCCGTCCGGGTCGTCGCCCCTTCACGCGGGCCTCCCGCCCTCTCCCTCTAATATCTCCAACGCGCGGTTGCCGCTCCGGGCCCTGCGATGCGTTGCTCGCCTGAGGGGCGAGGCCGACGCTCCGCCGGTTCGGGCCGGTGGAATCGGCAGGATCGGCAACCTCAGACGCCGACGGATTCGAGCGAAGCCGGTCGCGCCGGCCGCGACTCGGCGGCTTCGGAAGGGGGAGGGACCATGAGATGTCGGGGAACGGCCCCGCGGCCGGGGCTGGGATGGTTTCTGTGCGCGCTCGTCTGGCTGGTCGCGTTTCCGTTTCGGGCAGAAGCCGCCTGCGGCAGCGTGACCTGTTTCATCGTCATCGGCTCGCAACAGCAGATCCCGCAGAAGGGGCTGCTGACGATGAACCTGTTCTATACCTACACGCCGATGGGGCTTCCCAAGGGGAGCACCGGCGTCATTCCGGCCGTGGATCAGAACCAGCGCCAGATGATCCTGGACCACCATCTGGAGGTCAACACGATCACCCAGACCGCGACGTTCGACCTGAATTACGGAGTGACGGACCGGTTCGGCTTCGAGATCACCCTCCCGTTGTTGAGCCGCATCCACCACCATATCGACGGCCTGGGCGAGACGAACGGCGGGGCGGGCAACGACGTGGATTTCTCGCGGACGGGGATCGGCGACCTGCGCCTGACCGCCAAGTACAACCTGCTGCCGACGCTGCGCAGCATGGTCGTCGCGGGGTTCGGCGTGGAGCTGCCCACCGGGACCTGGAACGCCCTCGACTCCGGCGGCGGCGTCATGGAGGCGTCGACCCAGCTCGGCCGCGGCCAGGTGGGGCTGATCGGCTCGATCTACCAGACCTACGAGCTGATCCCCCACCGGTTGAATCAGTTTTCGTTCGCGTCCTACCGGCATACGTTCCGGAACAACGTGGGATACCAGTTCGGCGACGAGTACCTGCTCAACGGGGGCCTGAACCTGGTGACGGTGCCCTGGCTCGTGCTGACCGGCCAGTTCAACTACCGCTACATGGTCCACAGCAACATGAGCGCCTCGCTCCTGCAGTCCCAGACGCCCGGCAGCCCCGGCTTTCCCGGCGACCCGATCGTGCTCGATCCCGCGATCCGAAACCGGGCGGTGCCGAACACCGGCTCCACGTTCCTGGCCTTCACGCCGGGGTTCATGGTGAATGTCTGGGATCGTACGCAGCTCTACTTCTACTCGCAGATTCCGATCGCGCAGGACTTCAACAACAACCTGGCGCAGGGCGTCAGCTACACCTTCGGGATGACGCACTACTTCCAGGTTCCGGGGGCGTGACGCGTCCCCGCCACGGGAGGGTCGGGCCATGAACGGACGGATCATCAAGGGGGCGGTGGGGTCGGCGGTACTGGCGCTGGTCCTGCTCGGGCCGACGCAGGGGATGCTCTGGGGGATGGGGGAGCGGGTACCCGTGGTCGGCATGCCGGCGCCGGAGTTCACCCTGACCGACCTGCAGGGGTGGACGCAGAGCCTGAGCGGATACCGGGGCAAGGTCGTGCTCCTGAATTTCTGGGCGACCTGGTGTAAACCCTGCACGACGGAGATGCCCGCCATGCAGGCCGTGTACGACCGGCTCAAGGATCGGAACTTCGTCGTCCTGGCCGTCAACGAGCTCGAGGACGAGGCCAAGGTCCGGGAGCACATTCAGGCGTACCGCCATACGTTCACGGTGCTCCTGGACCGGGACAATCGGGTAGCCAACCAGTACGGCGTCTACGGCCTTCCAGTGAGCGTGTTTGTGGATGAAAAAGGCGTGGTGCAGGAGTACATTAAGGGCGGTCTGCTGACCGAGGAGAAGATCCAGGAAGTCGTCGGCCGCATCCAGGGCCAGTCGGCGCCGCGGACGGCGGCCCTTCGATCACCATGACTCCCATCGGGCGCTCGATGACGGCGTGGTGCCTCGCCGGCTGCTTCGCGCTGCTGCAGGTCTTCGTGTCCCTGCAGGCCGTGGGTCACGCCATGGAGCATCTGCGCCACGAGGCGACGGCCCATGCCCCGGCCGCCTGCGCCTGGTTCCACGTGGCGGGCGAATCGCTGGAGGCCTTGGAGGACAGCTCGCCCCGGCGGTTCGTGGTCGTGTCGGCGGCCGAGCTCGCTCCGGCTCATCCCCTGCCGATCGTCCTGTCGTCTCCCCGCTGCTCCCGTTCTCCTCCTCGGCCCGGGATCGTCTGAGGCCGGCCGCCTCGGGGCCTAGGCGTCGCGGGAGGCCTCGCGGCCTCGCGCCCCCTGCAGAGGGGCCGGGTTCCCGGAGCCGGGGAATAGGTCTTGGGACAGTTAAGGAGTGGGGGAAGAAGTCATGGAAGGTGTGAAGGTACTCGTGGATTACGGGGTGATCGGGCTGCTGCTCGCCCTCAGCCTCTGGGCGGTCGCGGTGGCGGCGGAGCGGTGGGCCTTCTACCGCCGCGTGGACATGGCGCAGTTCACCAGCCCGCAGCTGTTCGAGATCGCGCTGACCAAGCGGCTCGTCGTGATCGGAACGGTCGCGGCGAACGCGCCCTATATCGGCCTGCTGGGGACGGTGCTGGGGATCATGCTGACGTTCCACACGATGGGGACCTCGGGGACCATGGCGGTGAGCACGATCATGGTGGGGCTGAGCCTCGCGCTCAAGGCCACGGCGGTCGGGCTGCTGGTGGCGATTCCCTGCGTGGTGCTGAACAACGTCCTGCGCCGCCGGGTGAACGAGCTGTTGACCCTCTACAAGGTGCGCCATGGAGCGTGAACTGGACCAGATCAACGTCATTCCGCTCGTGGACGTGATGCTGGTGCTCCTGGTCATCGTCCTGACCACGGCCACCTTCATCACGACGGGCCAGATTCCGGTGGACCTGGCGAAGGCGAGCGAGGCCGGCGACCGGCAGGACGTGCCCCTGGTCATCACGATCACCAGCGACGGCCGTCTCTTCTTAAACGAGCGGCCGGTCAGCGAGGAGAGCCTGAAGGCCGACCTCGCGCCGCACCCGCGGGAGTCGCTCGTGGTCGTCCGCGCGGACCGCGTGACGCTGCTGGAGCGGTTCGTGAACGTGGTGGACCAGGTGCGGGGGCTTGGCTTCAAGCAGGTGAGCCTGGAGGTGGAACGGTCATGAACCGGCTGCCCTTGGATTCGGTGTACGGGTCCAGGCCCTACTGGAGCGGGTGGGGCGTCTCGGCGTTCATCCATGGGATGGCCATCTCCGCCGCCTTCGCGCTCGTCTCGGACCTGAGGCTCGTGCCGCAGCCGGAGCCCTTCCGGTGGAACGTCGCGCTGGTGCAGCCGCCCGCGGAGACGCAGGCGGAGGCGGCGGCGCCCGCCGAGCCGGCGCCCGTGCGGCCCGCGCCGACTCCGCCGCCGACGCCGGCCGAAACCCGGCCGGTCGTGCGGGCCGCCGAGCCGCTGCGGACGGTGGAGGCGGTCAAGCCCGTCGAGCAGGTCGTTCGCCGGGAAGTCAAGGCGGTCGAGCCGCTCGTGCAGGCGACCGTGCAGCCGGAGCAGCGGGTGGAGGTGAGTCGGCCGGTGGAGTCCGCCGCGGTCCACCGCCACGCGGCGACGGAGGTGCACGAGGCCCAGCCGGTCCGGACCGAGCCTGTTGCGGCCCCGACCCGCCACGAGGCGTCCGTCCAACCGGTCGAGGCGGCGAAACCCGCCCCGGCCGCCGCGCCCCAGGCCGCACCCGCTCCCAAGCCGGTGGAGATCCCCCAGCCCGTCACGGCCCCGGCGCCCCCGGTCGTGGCTTCCGCGGCGCCGGTCCGGCATGCCGAGCCGGTGCCCGTGACGAAGCCGGTGGTCGAGAGGGCGGCCGCGCCGGTGTCGCCGGCGCCGCAGGAGCGACCGGCCGTCGCGCCGAGCCCCTCCCCGGCCACGCCGGCGGCGGAGCCGGCGCCGGCCGGCGATCGGGTGGCCATGGCTCGCCCGACGCCCAAGGCGGACTACGGCTGGCTGGCCGAGTCGCTCTGGCACAGGGTCCATGAGCTGAAGCGATACCCGCATGAGGCGCGGGTGAAGCGGATGGAGGGCCGCGTCGTCCTCCGGGTGGTGATCAACGACGAGGGACATCTCAAGGCATTGGACGTGGTGGAGAGCTCGGGCCACGAGGTGCTGGATCGCGATGCGCTGGAGATCATCCGGCAGGCGTGCCCCTTGAAGCTCAAGCATCCGTTGGGACGACCGCAGGTCGTCGTGCAGGTGCCGATCAATTACCGGCTGGATCGGTGAAGGGCGCGCCGGCGTCGCGGCGACGCCGGCGCGGGCCAAGCCGTGGTGGAGACCGGAGGGGGGCGACGAAGATGGCGGGATGCGGGGTTCGTGAAGGACGTGGTGAGGGAGGACTGCGGGTGGCCGTGCTGGTCGCGGCGCTCGGCACGTTCCTCTGGTTCTGGGGGGCGGTGGGCGAGGGGGCCCTGGCGCAGCACAAGGGCGAGAGGCAGTTCACCGCGGTCGTGACGGATGCGCAGAACGTGGAGACCGAGGTCAAGAACCTCGTGTTCTACTGGGAGGAGCGGGTGAGCGAGACCGCCTTCGTCCCCCACGAGGTGCGCCAGCTTCCCGTCAAGCGGGGCACCGCGACCATCCACGTGCGCTTCGAGACCATCAAGCAGATCGACGTGAAGCCGGGGGCCGACAAGGCCGGTCCGACCTACGTCGTGACCCTGGTGAACGGCAAGACGGGCGAGTTCACCCTCGCGATCGCCGGCAGCTTTCGGGGCGAGTCGGACTTCGGCCAGGTGGACCTGCCGGCCGCCGCCGTGGCGAAGGTGGTCTTCAAGTAGGGGGACGCCCATGGTTCGTGCCCTGTTGGCGGCGCTCGCGCTCGCCATGTGCGGGGGGCCGGCGGTGGCGGCCGACCCGACCGGATCCGACGGCCTGCTGCGCCTGGAGCTGCGGCGGACGATCGACCACGGGGCGAGGGCCGTGTCCGCGCCCTCCGTGCTGGTGGATGACGGGGGCACGGTGCACCTGGCCTGGATCCAGGAGGAGGCCGGCGGCGCCCGCAACCTCTATTACCTGCCGCTCGACCGGGGCGCGGCCCCGGAGGCGACGCCCGCGCAGGTCAACCCGGCGGACATGCCCGTGGCCGGGCTTCACCTGGCCCCGGCCCTGGCCCTCGGGCGGGGCGGCGAGCTGTTCGTGTCCTGGTCCGCTTCCCATCCGAAGGCGGACGGCCAGCCCTTCGCCAGCCTCCTGAAGCTGAGTCGTTCGACGGATCGCGGACGGTCGTTCGACCCCCCGGTGCCGGTCAACGACGATCCGGTCGTGACCGGCCACTCCTTCGACCACCTCGCCGTGGCTCCGGACGGGACGGTGCACCTGGCCTGGATCGACGGCCGCGAGGGCAAGAAGGAGCCGGCCACCTTCGTCGCCCGTTCCGCCGACTCGGGCCGTCATGTCGCGAAGAACCTGAAGGTGGACGACGAGACTTGCGTCTGCTGCCGGACCGCGGTGGCGACCGGGCCGGACGGCACGGTCTACGTAGCCTGGCGGAAGGTGTTCGCGGGCGACATTCGGGAAACCGTCGTCGCCCGGTCCACCGACGGAGGCCGCACCTTCTCCGAGGCGGTCATCGTCGGGCACGACCGCTGGGCCTTTCCGGCCTGCCCGCACCGGCCCGCGTCTCTCGGGGTGGATCGCGAGGGGCGGCTGTACGTCGTCTGGTACACCGAGGGCGCCGATGAAACCCCGGCCGTGTACCTGGCCTGGTCGGACGATCGGGGCAAGACCTTCTCGCCGAAGCGCGCGCTGAACACCTCCAAGGGGACCTTCCCGGACCACCCGCAGATGGCGGTGAACCAGGACGGACTGGTCGTGGTCGCCTGGGAGGAGCAGTCCCCCGTGCGCCGCGAGGTCGTGGTCAGCTATTCCCGCGACCGCGGAAAGACCTTCAGCCGCCCGCAGCGCGTCAGCGAAGGCAAGGCCCACAGCCCGGCGGTCGCCGTCAGTGCGAGCGGCGAGGCGGTGCTGGCCTGGACCGAGCAGGGGCTCCTCGGCCGCAAGACCCTCGTGCAGACCGCGCGCCTGGCGGGAGAAGCCCGTATGGCCGCCGCGGGGCGGGGGCGGTGACATGAAGGGGCGGCAGCATATCGGAGGGACCCGGCTCCGGGCCTGCGTCCTGTTGGCCGGGGCCCTGCTTGCCTCCTTCGACGCGGAGGGGGCCGCCGCGTCCGACCCCCTGCTTCCCCTCAAGCTGAGCCGGGCGGGCGCCGGTGAGCCGGCGCCGGCGTTCACCCTCAAGACGCTGGATGGGCGGGACATCCGCTTGGACGCCATGACCGGCAAGGTGGTGCTGGTGAATTTCTGGGCCGCTTGGTGCGGGCCCTGCAAGGAAGAGATGCCGTCGCTGGACCGACTTCGGTCCCGGCTCGGCCAGACGGGGTTCGACCTCCTGACCGTGACCGCGGACATCCGGCCCAAGGAGATCCGGACCTTCCTGGACGACCTGGCGCTCCACGTGCCCGTCCTCCTGGATCGGGACCGGGACGTGTCGGACGCCTACCGGGTGCGGGGGCTTCCGACCACCGTGCTGATCGGCAAGGACGGGCGGGTGATCGGACGGGCGGTGGGCCCGCGCGACTGGGACAGCCCCGAGGCGGTGGCGCTGATCCGGAGCCTGGCGGAGGGCGCGCCGTGAGACGAGGACGGACCACCGCAAGCCTCCTGGCCCTGGCCCTCTATCTCGGCCTGATGACCGCCTCGGCCCTCTGTCCGGGCGACCACGCGGGCCACCATCACCATGCCGCGACCGCCCTGCACTCCGCCCTCTGCGCCTGGGCCTGCCAGGCGAACTCCGCCGGCACGCTGATCGCCGGCACGCTCTCCCTGCCGCTCATCCTCGTTCATCTCCTGCTGGCCATCCTCGCCGCGACCACGCCCGTGGTACGCCCCTCGGGAGCGGCCCTGACCCGCGGCCCTCCCCTCCGTCCGGTCGTCTAAGCCACCGTCATATTGCGGATTAACCGACAATGGTACGGAGGGGGCCATGGGTGTGCCATGTGTCAGGCCGCCCCGGCTCCGTGTCTTCCTGCTGGGGTGGCTCGTCCTGGCGGGGATGATCGCGGAGGGCGCGGCGGCGACGGCTGAGGAGGGGGCGCAGACGCCTCCGGGCGAGGATGTCGTGGTGGCGATGGAGCCGGTCGACGTCCAGGGCAAGAAGATTGAGAACGTCGAGGACGTGAAGGCCGAGATGGCGCGTCGGGGCACGAGCACCATCATGATCGAGGAGAAGGAGATCACGGAATCGCGCACGCTGAACCTGCAGGACGTCCTCCAGTTCGCCCCCGGCGTCCGCTTCCAGTCGCGATTCGGGGCGGACGAGGGGCAGTTCCTGATCCGCGGGACGACGCTGCGGAACAATTTTCACAACCGCGGGCTCAACATCCTGATCAACGGCATCTATTTCGGCGACGCGGATGGGTTCTCCGACTTTGAGTCCATCGACCTCATGGCCTACGAGCGGATCGAGGTCTACAAGGGGGCCAACGCGCTCCGGTTCGGGGCGGACACGATCGGCGGCGCGATCAACTTCGTGCCGAGGACCGGCTACTCCTCCTCCTTCTTCCAGGCGAGGGCCGAGGGGGGAAGCTGGGGGCTCTACAAGGGGCAGGTCTCCAGCGGCAAGGTGACCCAGCCCTTCAAGGTCGGCAACCTGAACACGACGGCCGACTACTACGTGAGCCTGTCCGGCTACCACATGGACGGCTTCCAGAACAACAGCCAGCAGGCCCGCGAGCGCCTCAACGCCAACATCGGCCTGAAACTGGGCGAGCACCAGGAGGCGCGGTTCTACATCCTGCAGGCGAACATCGCAGAGCGCATCCCCGGCGCGCTCACCACCGGACAGCTCTTCGCCGACCGCCGGCAGGCCGGCGGTCAGACCCCCGGCGCCAACCCCAGCGGGGGCACCTTCTTCTCCTGCAACCTGAACAACGAGGCCTGCAAGTACGGGCGGTACTACGCCCTGGAGCGCATCGGCATGGCCTACCGCTACGAGATGGGGGCCAACCAGTTCATCGAGCTGATCCCCTACTACCAGTACCAGTACCTGAACCATCCCATTTTCCAGGTGATCCGGCAGGAAAACGCCAACGTCGGCGGCGAGGTCCGGTACAACAACCGGAATCGCCTGTTCGGGATGAACAACAGCTTCGTCATCGGCCAGCAGTCCCGCTACGAGAACCAGCACCAGCGCCGGTTCGTGAACATCAACGGCAGCAACGGCGCCCTGACGCAGAACGCCTTCCTGCGCAGCACCTATTTCGGCACCTACCTGGAGAACGCCCTGGATATCCACGAGGACCTGACCATCCTCGTTGGCGGGCGCTGGGACTACATGGGTCGGCAGGGCGTCCTGCAAAACTACAGCCCGGTGGGCGCTCCCACGCAGAACGCACCCTCCACCTTGACGAGCACGCAGAACCCCCTGGCCCACTTCAACCGGATCAACCCCAAGTTCGGGATCGTGTACCGGACGACCCCGACCTCGCAGCTCTACTTCAACGCGAGCCAGGCCTACGAGGCGCCGATCAACGTGGAGCTGACCTCGGCCTTCAACCCCAACGGGACGGCGAACACCGGCTTCCTGAACCTGGACGCGCAATGGGCCTGGCAGTTCGAGCTGGGGCACCGGGGCAAGACGGCGGACGGCCGCTACCAGTGGGACTTCACGGTCTATGACCTGGAAATGCGGAAGGAGATCCTCACGAACATCGTCAACAACAGCAACACGTTCATGAACGCGAACAACACCCGCCACACGGGAATCGAGATGGGCGGGGCGATGGTGGCCGGCCGGGGCATCTTCGCCAAGGGGCCGGGCCGGGACAACGACCAGATCACGACGCGGGCCATGTTCACCTGGTCGCGGTTCGTGTTCACGCAGGACGTCTTCGCGGCCACGACGGCCGGCGGCCCTCTCCAGTTGATCGCGGCGAGCGGCAACTGGGTCGCGGGCATGCCCCAGTACAGCCTCGCCGGGGAGATCCGCTACGACCACCCCAAGGGCTGGTGGGTGGCGCCCAACTTCGAATGGGTGCCGGAGGGCACTTACGTCAATTACCTCAACACGGCGAAGGCGCCGGCCTACTACGTCATGCACGCGAAGGCCGGCTGGGACGTGAACGAGAAGCTCCGGTTCTTCGCCGAGGGCCGGAACCTGACGAACAAGACCTACGCCGGGGCCGTGGTCGTCAACGACCCCTTCCTGCGCTACGCCAACCCCTCCTGGGGCCTGAGCGGGTTCGCGGGGGTGGAGTGGAAGTTCTGATGGGGCCTTTGCTCCGAGTGACGGAAGCCGCCGAATTGCTGAATGTCAGCCGCTGGACCATCTATCGCTGGATCGAGGAGGGCCGGCTGGAGGCGACCAAGATCGGCCGGAGCAGTCTGCGCGTGTTCCGCCGGTCGGTCCTGGACCTCGTCGAATCCCGGCGGATTGCTGCATGGGGACCGCGGCCTGTCGGGCGGGCCGGCCCGGCGGGGCCCGACTCCTCGGGAATTCCGCTGGGCCGTCCGTAGCAGCGGTGGGCAGCCATCGGTAGACCGGACCGGTGTGCCCCATGTACAGTGGTCCGAGTCGGGCTGCCATGGGGTTTCTTGCTGCCTTCGGAGTCGCCAGCCGGTCGAGAGGATGAAACGGACGCTGCCACTGATCATCGGCTTGGTGGCGGGGGCCTATCTGGGCCTCGCCGTCCTGGCCCTTGCGTGCTCGGCCGGCCACGGCGCGCCTTTCTCCGCCGGGCATAACCATCCGATCCCCGCCGGCCACTCGGCTCTCTGCGCCTGGGCCTGCCAGGCCAGTTCTGAGCCAGGACTGGCCCCATCGGTTCCGGAGGTCTCCTTCTCGTTGGTCGCCGTCGGGCTCCGCGTCGTCGCCTCCTGTCTCTTGTTCGCTCGCACCGTCGCCCGGCTTCGCTCCCGCGCCCCGCCGCTTCTCTTCGCCACCGCCTCGGTCTGAACAACGTCTCATCCTGCGCTCGTCGAGCAGGCCGCGCCCCTCGTGATCGCGAGCCGCGTTGTTGTCTCGCTCATTGCGGGCGGCAGTTCACCTCGGTGTGGCAGGTTAACCAACACGGGACCGTGCTGGTTCGGTACCGGTCTGGCGCCGAGGAGCCGGAGCAGTCGGCGGGTGCCGTCGAACGGGCGCTGGCGATGGGGTGGGGCTGCAAGGTCTGGGTGGATCGAGGGGGAGCTGACCGAGCCGTTGATGAAGGTCAAGGGAGTCAAGGGGGTGGACCTCAGGAGCCTCAAGGGGCATGCCTCGTCGACCACGACGGCAGGGTGAACGTTGACGCACTCCTCGGCGCGGTCAAGGGTGTGAAAGGGACGAAGATGGGGGTGGAGTGGTTCTGCACGGCCGAGCCCATGAAGTGATCAGGCGCTGTGGGGATCAACCGGGGAGAAGGCGGGAGGCGGTCTGCGAGGGATGTCGTGCACCGGCATGAGGAGTCCTTCGCGCTGCGGGCGTGCACGTGGAGGGACCTGGCGGCTCCGAGCGGCGAATCGGGACCCGGTAGGCTGGCCGGCCTGCCTCCCTTATCGGGTCCTGCGGGCGGCGGCCGATCGGCCGCCGCCCATCTAAGGAGAGACGAGGTATGCGAACCGTGGCCGTGTTGCTCATGCTGGTCGGCGTGCTCGTCCCCGTCCGTCCGACAGCGGCCGAGGACCAAGGGCTCGAACGACTTCTGCGGGCGCAGGTGTTCAACAAGGAGTTCGAGGGGTTTGCGCGGTATCACGTGGCGATCGAGGCCGACCGCCTGCAACCGGACGGCTCGCGCGAGGTGATCGCCGTCGCCAGCGGAATGTTCGGCGATCACCACCAGCGGGTGAAAGCGTTGATTCTGATCGTCGGCGAACAGGTTTGGGGAGGCCAGGTTCTGGAAAAGGACGGCCTCCCCCCGTGCAGTCCGTCGCCGCAGCCTCACACCCTCGGGTCGTGAGGACATCCCGTCATGTCGGTTATCACAAAGGAGGGTCGCTATGCGTCAGCACGTCGTGTCGGTCCTGCTCATACTGGGTCTCGTGGTCGTGGTCTCTTCGTCCGGCCGGGCCCACCAGGCCGGCGGGGTCGAGGTGGGGGACTTGGAGACAGGGTCGGTGGTCGGCCAACCGTTTTCCGAGTTGCCGGTGGATGCCGAGCTCTTCGCGACGGAGATCGGCGGCGTCAAGGTCTGGTATCCGCCCGTCACCATCCTGGACCTGAAAACGCGACCCGGTCGCCCGGTCGTGCTCAAGGTGACGAACAAGTCTGCTGTGGAGCGGGGGTTTTTCATGACCGCGGACGGCGCCTTTGAAGCGCCGACCGTGCTGCGGGCGCAGCTCGTTCTGAAACCGGGTGAGAGCAAGTACATCGGGGTTCCGATCAGCGACCTGCTCTACGCGACGTCGGGCAGCACCTTCGTCTACCGTGATCAGCTTCAGTCGGCGCAAGCCGGGGGCAAGCTCGTCATTATCCGCTGAGGCCGGCGTGTCTTCAGGAGCCCATCCCCCCAAGCCGGGCCTGGACCTCCGTCCGGCCGGTACGAAGGAGGACGCGCATGCTGGTGAGTCTGGGCAAACAGCTTCTGCACCTGTACGAGGGCGGCGGACCGAACGGCGTCGGCCTGGTGCGGATCTTCGACGAGGATCACGTGCGGGTCTTGACGAGGGACGGCAAGCTGTTTTCGATCACGAAGAACGGCGAGACGGTCTCCGTCGTGATGGTCAGCCGGCGCGACGCCGCCGTTGAGCGCGAGGAGGACTCGGTTTGCGAGGAACTGCTCGCCCTGGGGGGACGGTGATCTCCTCGTGGACCGGCGTGGCGCCTCCCTGCGCCCGGTTCCGCGCCAGGCCCGCCCGGCGGACGTCCGCCGGGCGGGCCTGCGGTGGAACGCCGTCCCTCCTCCGCCGGGCCGGTCCCCCTCCTTATTTGAACTCGTTCACGCCGTCATTGTCCTCGTAGCCGGTCTTATCGCGCCCGCCTTTGTCCTTGTGTCCGAGTGGGAACGGCTGGGGGTCGCCCACGCAGCCAAACCCGTGCCCGGGCGTCAGCGAGCCGTGGCCGCAGACGAACGTTTCATCAACGGTGATGGGGCCGGCGAGGGGCTGGCTGGCGTCGGCGATCGTACCGGTCAGGCGGAAGGCGTAGGGGCCGTCCACGGTGGGTCGGAAGTGGCCCTGGTAGCGATTGAGGGTGCCGAAGGCCTTCTTGAGCCCTCCGAGCAGGGGGGCCGCCTGCACGATGTTGGAGTGGAACGCGTCCTCGTCCCGGAGCTGGACCTCGACCTGGACGTCGAACACGTCGCCGGCATCCGTGTTAATCGGCTTGCCGTCCGAGGTCCGGGACACGATCACGTCCGGGCCGTTGACCGCGTCCTCGAACGCCGGTTCGACCTTGAACCCCACGATCAGGCGGTATTCCTGGTTCGGGCCGACCAGCCTAGTTTCATGCGGGAACGCGAACGCGGTCCCGGCGCTTCCCAACAGTCCGACAGCTAGCGCTCCTCCGACGATGATGCCTGTGGCACGGTTCGAGGGTATCATGGCGAACTCCTAGGGTTATAGTGAATGGGCCATAGGACATGACCCCGAGCGGTCACGCGCGGAACGGGAGCGCAGGAGGCGGGCCGCGGGAGAGGTGGGGTGGAGGCGGTGGGGTTCCATGCCAAGACAGCACCGGGCGGTCCGGAGCCGCGCTGAAGCCCGACCGGCCGTCCGGCGAGGCTGGGGCGGTTGTCTCCGCCTGCCCCGCTGCGCAGAGCCAGGCGCAAGCGGCGATGGTGTGGGCCGCCGCCTGGTGGTGCGCATGCCGGGCGGCGTGGGCGGCCGTCTGGGCCGCCATCGGCCCGCTCGCCAGCAAGCCACCGGCGGCCAGACCGGCAGCCAGGTATCGGGTGAGTCCGTGGCGCATCGGCGCCGGACTCTGCCAGGAATGCGGCTGCCCGTCATGTCCCGCAATGGGGCGGAGCGGATATGGCAGCCACGGATGCTACAGGCCGCCGCGGCTCGGCGTTGATTTCCCACCAGGCTGCGTTTATAGTCGCCACTCAGCGCCGGGCGGCGGTCGGAGGAGAGGCGGTTGGTGGACAGCGTCGGAGCCAGGAGCCTGTGCCGGCTGAGCGCCGGACTGTCGATCCTCCTGGCCTGCGTCGCGGCCTGGGCCGCCGCGCCCGAAGGCCAGGCCGGCCCCGCCGCTCGTCACTACCAGCAGGCGGTTACGCTGTACCAGCAACGGGACTATGAGGGCGCCGCCGAGGCCCTCAAGAAGGCCATCGCCCTCCAGCCCCAGTTCGCGGAGGCCCACCACCTGCTGGGTCTCGTGTACTTCAACGGAAAGAAGCAGCCCCGGGCGGCGGTGGAGGAGATCCAGAAGGCGCTACAGGTCAATCCCCGACTGCCGCGAGCCTCCTACGACCTGGCGCTGGTCTACCAGACCCAGGGCAGGACGGCCGAGGCGGAGCAGGCGTTGCTCCGGGCGATCCAGCTCGAACCGCGCGACGAGGAGGCGCGGCTGGCCCTGGCCCGGCTCTACGAACAGGATCGGGCCGTGGACAAGGCCGTCCAGGCTTACCGGGACCTGCTCACAGTCAGACCGGACCACCAGGCCGCCCTCTACAGCCTGGGCTACCTCCTCGACAGCCGCGGCGACCACCAACAGGCGGCCGACCTGCTGACCAAGCTGCTGCGGGTCCATGCGGGCGATGCGGAGGCCTGGTACCTCCTGGGGAGGATTGCGGAGCACGGGAACGATCTGGAGCGGGCCGCCGAGGCCTATCGGCAGGCGGTCGCGGCCAAGCCGGACTTGGTGGACGCCCATTACAACCTCGGCTTCATCTATAGGAGCCAGGGCAAATCCTCGGAGGCGGTGGAACAATTCCGCGAGGTCGTACGGCTGAGGCCGGAATATGCGGAAGCGCACCTGAACCTCGGGGCCGCCTACGTGAGCCTCAACAAGCTGGACCAGGCGGAGGAGGCCTACCGGCGGGCGATCGCCCTCAAGCCCGATTTCGCCGAGGCCCACTACAACCTGGGCGTGCTGTACGAGCTGCATTTGAAGGAGCCGGGGAAGGCGCTCGTCTCCTACCGCCGCTACCTGGAGTTGGGGGGGAAGGACGAGCGGGTTGAACGGATCGTCCGGCAGGGCGGCAAGGAGCCGCCCCGCCTCCGTTGAACGACATCACGGAGCGATCATGGAGCGACATCGCATTGAAGGCCGGTGGGCGGCGATCGCGGCGGCGGTGCTGGCGCTGGCGTGGGCCGGCGCGGCCGGCGCGGCCGAGCTAAAGGGGAAGTACGTCGAGCTCAAGGAACCCTCGACCCACGTGCCCGGCAAGGTCAAGATGACCGAGTTCGCCGACTTCTATTGCCCGCATTGCCACCTCTTCGAGCAGGTCGCGGTGCCGGAGCTCAAGAAGGAATTCGGCGACCGTCTGGAGATCACCATGGTCGGATTCCCCGTGATCCGCGGGAAGCTTCCCACCGCCTTCGAGATGTACGAGCAGGCGCGGGCGATGGGAAAGGGCCCCGAGATGAAGCAGGCTCTGTTCCGCACGATCCACAAGGATCGGCTCGAGATGCTCGACGGCGTGCTGCGGGCCGCGCTGGCGAGGGAGGTGGGCTTGGACCCGGCGGCCTTCGAAGCCGGTCTGGCCAGCGGCAAGCCGGCCAAGGCGGTGCAGGAGGGCAAGAAGCTGGGCGAGCGGATGAAAGTCGAATCCACCCCGACCATCGTCCTCGACGGCCACATCAAGGTCGAGCCGCTCGACATGGAAAACCTCAAGACCATCATCAGAAGCATCCTCGCCTCGGACGCCAAGCGCAACTGAGCGGGCGGCCGCCCCCTCCCCATAAGCGGGGCGTGCTGTCGTGCGCTCCGCCCGTCATTCCCCTGCACCCGCCGCACGGATTGTCTTCCGTGCGGACGCTCCGGCCCGACGCCCGTCGCCGCTCCAGGTCCACCGAATCGGCGTTCTCGTCCAGCACTGACCCGCCGAAGCCATCTCCGGCGTTGTCCGGCGATGCCATTACAAGACATCGGGAATCCCCGACGGTCATGCGGGACCTTCCTTTCCCCAGCAGGTGGGGAGCCGTTCCGTTGCAACGTATTTGGTGAATTGTCTCTCGGTTCCTCCGCGTCTAGGCTGGGCCCCATGACTGTCCCGGCGACCGGGAAGGGAAGTAGGTATTTATTCGCGATAACCGTTGATGGGGCGGGGAAGAGTCCGAAAGACCAGAGGGGGGTGGCGATGAAGCGCAGCGTGCAGAAGGACGGGTTCAGGGGACCGGAGAACGGGCGGGGGCGAGGGGTGGCTGCGGCCGCGGCGGGCTTGTCGGCTCTGGTGTTGCTGTCGGTCGGCGGGTGGGGCGGCGCGGCCGCCGCAGAGGACGCTCATCGGCACGGGATCCACGACGCGCAGGTCGGCGCCGGCCAATCGCCTCAGACGGCCGATGCGGGGCCGATCCTCCACGAGCGACTGCAAGAGAAGCTGCGCCAGGACTATCCGGCCGCGCCCTTCGCCTCCAGCGCCATGGGGCATCAGATGTCGGAGGGCGTGCCCATGCAGGGAGGGATGGGCGGCCATGGGATGGTGTCCCTCTACCCCCGCGATCCCTCCGTCGAGACGGTGTCGCTCCTCGGAGGCGCCTGCCCGCCCGGCGCCCAGTCGCGCACCTATAACATCTCAGCCATCAACATCGAGATCACGCTGAACCGCTTCCTGGACTTCGACCCGCTGGGCCGGATGTACGTGCTCACGGAGAACATCGTCAAGGCCCGGCAGGAGGAACAGCAGAACCGGGACGCCCGCGCCAACCTCGCCCAGCCCGCCGTCTCCATCGGACAGCAGGGCGACATCATCACCCCGCTCGCGATTCGCGTGAACCAGGGGGAGTGCCTTACCCTCAACTTCACCAACAACATGAGCAACGGCGAGTCGGCGAGCATTCACCTCCACAACTCCAGCATGATCGTCGTCGGGCCGAACGTCCCGGCCATCGCCTCGAACCCGGCCAGCATCGCGCCGCCGGGCGGGTCGGTCACCTACCAGTGGTACGTCAAGCCGGACACGCAGGAGGGCACCTACTACTTCCACAGCCACGGCAACATGCGCGAGCAGGTGTCGCACGGCCTGTTCGGCGCCGTGATCGTGGAGAAGGCCGGCTCCGTCCACCTCGATCCCCTGACCGGCCAGCCGATCAAGAGCGGCTGGCTGGCCACGATCCAGCCGCCCGGCGGGCAGGCCTTCCGCGAGTTCGTGATCTTCTACCACGAGGTCGGAACCGACGATTTCGTCCATCGCACCAAGACCAACCAGCCCGTGGTCATGCAGGACTTCATCACGACGGCCTACCGGCCGGGCGGCCGCGCCTTGAACTACCGGGCCGAGCCCTTCCGCAATCGCCTGTTGCTGATCAATCAGCAGCACGGGTTCTTCGATGAGTCCGAGTCTTACGGCTCCTACACCAACGGCGATCCGCCGACGCCGATCCCACGGTCGTACCTGGGCGATCCCGTGAAGTGGCGACTGGTGCACGGCGGCTCCGAGGTCTGGCACGTCCACCACCTCCACGGCGGGTCGATCCGCTGGAAGCGGCAATCCGCGACCGGCGATACCCGTTTCGATGTCGGTCTGAGCAAGTTCCCGCCCATGACCCCCGACGCGCCGGAGCCGGGGCGTCCCGCGCCGAGCTTCTCGGACTTCGTCGACGCCCAGGCGATCGGCCCCTCCGAGACCTACGACGAGGAAAACGAATGCGGGAGCGGCGGCTGCCAGCAGGTCGCCGGGGACCTCCTGTGGCACTGCCACGTCGCTCACCACTACCTCGGCGGGATGTGGTCGTTCTGGCGCGTGTACAACACGCTGCAGAACGGGCCGTCCTCCACGGACACGATGCCGCCGCTGCAGGAGCTGCCGGGCCGCGCGGGGAACATGAAGCCTGGCGTCAACTCCAGCGCGCTGATCGGCAAGACCGTCGACTGGTTCTCGACCAAGACGGAGGGCGGCATCAGCGGAACCCAGTACAAGATCGTCAGTGGCCCGACCAACCTGTCCGCCTCTCCGCCGGAGTTCAACATCGCCGACTGGGTCGAGATGCAGCTCCCGCCGCAGGGGAAGCCGGGGAATGCGGCGACCGAGGCGGGACAGATCCAGGCCTACGACGCGACGGTCTTGGACTGGATGAGGGTGGGGAATGTGTATCTGAACGAGCCTGAAACCAGCCAGACCTGGGTCAACTATGCCCCGCAGAGCCCGGGAGCCCGGTTCCCGATCCTGTTCGACCCGACGACGGGCAAGGTGGCGTACCCCTGGCTGCGCCCGCACCTGGGCAAGCGCCCCCCCTTTGCGCCCAACCACGGCCCCGCCCCGTTCCTGGAGCCGATCCACCTGAACCCGGACGGGACGCGCAGCACCGAGCCGGCGAGACCGGGGGAAAACGGCCTCTGGAGCCTCTGTCCGGGGTCGAGTCCCGAAAACCCGGCCGGCACTCCGGTCAAGTTCTACAGCATCCACATGGTGCCGACGACGATCCCGCTCAATGCCGGCAACGGGCTGGTTGACCCGGACGGCAAGCTGTTCGTGCTCCATGAGGAGCGGGCGGCGATGCTCGCGGATGATTCGCGAAAAGTCCCCTTGGCCATTCGCGCGAACGCGCGGGACTGCGTGGACGTCGTGTACAAGAGCGAGCTCGAGGACAGCGCCGAGAATTTCTTCTTGAGCAAGACGAACCTGCACATCCACTTCGTCCAGTTCGACAACCAGGGCACGGACGGGGTGACCTCGGGGATGAACTACGAAGGGGCCATCCGGCCCTTCACGATCCTCGGCCAGTCCGGGTTGCAGCAGCCGATGAACACGACGCTGGCGGCCTCCGCGTCCTCGGGGACCATGAGCCTCTCCGTCGCGGATGCCAGCCGGTTCCATCCCAACACGGAGATCGGGATCGGGATGGAGCAGCCCGGCACCTTTGAGGTGAAGCGGATCGCCTCCATCGTCGGCAACACGATCAATCTCACCAAGCCGCTGAGCAATTCCCACGGTGCCGGAGAATTCGTCAGCGTGGAGTTCGTGCGGTCCCGCTGGTACGCCGACGCCCAATTCGGGGCGACCTATTTCCACGACCACACGAACGGCATCGTCGGATGGAAGCACGGCCAGTTCGGCGTCCTGGTCGTGGAGCCGCACGACTCCACCTACCACGACCCGGCCACCGGCGCGCCGATCCGGAGCGGGATCGTGGCGGACATCCACACCGACGAACGGCTGACGACGGACGTCACCGGCTCGTTCCGCGAGCTGGTGATGTTGATGCAGGACGACAACCCGACCACCAAGGTCAACCGGTTCGGGGCGGCGGCCGGCAGCTCCTTCAACCTTCGGGTGGAACCCTTGAATCCCCGGTTCGCCCTCGCCGATCCCTCCCGGGCCTTCAGCAGCCTGATCCACGGCGACCCGGAGACCCACCTGCTCAAGGCTTACGTGGGCGATCCGTTGGTGATCCGGGCGCACCAGACGGGGGCGCACGAAACCCATACCTTCCACCTGGACGGCCATTGGTTCCGGGGCGAGCGCTTCAGTCCTCTCTCCACGCCGAGGAATACGCAGCACATCGGCATCGCCGAGCGGTACGACCTCGTCGTGCCGGCGGCAGGAGGCCCACAACAAAAGCCGGGCGACTATCTCTTCTACAACGGCCGGAAGTCCAAGCTTCGGGAGGGAAGTTGGGGCATCCTGAGGGTCTTCGGTCAGTCCAGCGGTGAACTCCAACCGCTGCCGGGGCGGACAATCCCGACCATCCCGCCGGGCACCTGCGCCCCGACCGCGCCGTTCAAGTCTTTCAGCGTGGTCGCCATCGACAAGAGCCTGGACTTTGGCAACGGGACGACCATTTCCGGACGGGTCTATGTGCTGGCGGAGGACAAGGCGGCCGTCCTGGCCGGGACCCTGCAACCGCAACCCTTGGTCCTGCACGTCAATGTCGGAGACTGCGTGAACGTCACGCTGAAGAACGAGATGGCGTCGGGCCGGGTGTCCTTCCACATGGACAAGATGGCCTTCAATCCCGCCGATTCCTACGGCGGGAACGTGGGGAACAATCCCCTCGATCAGACGGCGGGCCCGGGCGAGTCGCGGACCTACACCTTCTATGCCCACCCGCAATTCGGGGAGGGAGGCTCCTTCCTCCGTGATCTCGGCCATCCCTTGGACAACCCGAGGAACGGGCTGTTCGGGGCGATCATCATCGGTCCGGCCGGGGCCCAGTATTTCGACCCGGTCACGGGGCAGGATGTGTCCAAGAAGAGCCGTGTGGCCGTGGACGTCGTGCGGCCCGCGCTGACGATCGGCAGCCCGGTCCAGATCGGCAACACCTTCTGTCAGGTGCAAGCCCTCCTCAATACCACGCCGCTGGCGTCGCTCGCGCAGTTGTTCTGCACGACGCCGGACCGGAACGCGATGACGGTCACGGTGCCGATTTTCAATCGGTACAGGGACTACGCGCTGTTCTTCCAGGACGAGGCGGAAAACATCGGGAACTTCGCCATCCCCTACGTGCGGAACGTGGCGGGGTTGACGGGGGTCAATTACAAGGCCGCCGCGCTGTCTCAGCGCCAGGCGTTCGGGCCGGAGGACGCCTTCCGTGCGGACCTCTTCGGCGATCCGCCGACCCCGGTCCTGCAGGCCTTCGTCGGGGATCCGGTCGTCTTCCACGTCTTCGGGGCCTCGAACGAGCAGAACCAGGTGTTCAGCATCGAAAACCACGAATGGCCGCTGGAGCGGTTCATGCCGGGCGCGGACCTCCTGTCGTCCCATCAATTCGGAGGAGAGGAGGTCATCGATGCCCATCTGAAGGATGGGGCGGGCGGGTCGGCGGGGCTCGCCGGAAACTACCTCTGGCTCAACCACCGGCAGCCCTACATGGAGGCGGGGCAGTGGGGGTATTTCCGGGTCTGTGACGCCGTGGCCCTGCCGGGAAGCCCGACCTGCACCGTGAGGCCGCTCGCGATCCAGGGAGTGGTGCCGCCGCTCCCCGGGCTGTGAGGGCCCTTCGCGGTCGGTCCGCCATGCGGGGCGACGGTACTGATGAAGACCGCCGTCGCTCCGAGAACGGTGAGGAAACACTCAGAGGGGGCCAATCGAGTCTGAGAAAGGAGGTGAGAGGTCACCCGCCGGTGACCGAAGAGGCGACCGAGTTCGTTGGCAAGTTCGTATCAGCGGCATCACCAAGCCTATCTGAACGAGGAGGCGAACATGAGTGCAGGGACCAATCTGTGGAAGCGTGCGCTGTCCGGGCTCCTGGGCGTGGCCCTGGTGGCCGGGACGGCCGCGGTTTCCGACGCGCAGTTGCTCAGCAACCGGACCTTCCCGGTCAACATCACCAACGACAGCCCGTGGTTTACGCCCACGCGGATTTCGGTGGTGATCGGCGACACGGTCAAGTGGACCAACCGGTCGCAGGGGACGCACACGATCACGAGCCTGATGCAGGCCGTACCCCAGGCGACGAGCATCGATACTGCCTCTCGTAACGCCGGCGTGACCATCGGCGGGGCCTTCGACCGCCGGGCCTGCACGCCTGGCTGTACCTTCAGCGTGACCTTCAACAACCCGGGGACCTTCCCCTACATTTGTTTCATCCACCCGTACATGGCGGGCAACATCACCGTGACGTTGCCCGGCGTGACGGTGGCGGCGGGTCCGGTGCCCGACATCATCCAGGGGCCGAACACGCCGAACGTCGGCCTCCCCAGCACGAACGGCTTCCCGCCGGGCGTGGGTGAGGTCTGCATCACGGGCGACTTCGAGAAGCCGTCGGCGTCCCTGCCGGGCGGCGTCGTGCACTGCATCGACGCCCGGAGCTTTACCGACCTGTCGCTCGCGGCGTTCGACGTGAACCCCAGCGCGTCCGTCCGGACCCTCGGCGTGGCCGACACGACGACGCCCGGCCTGGTCGGCCGGCAGATCGGCGGCCGGTTCGAGGGCATCGACAACGCCCATAACATCTGGTACAGCCGCGACGGCCGGAAGATGTTCGTGACCGAGTGGCACGGCAGCAACTTCTGGACGTTCGATCGGATGACCAACTCGTTCCTGTCCGTGACGCCGGTCTTCTCCGGCGCGGACGTGACGCACGTGATGACCACGCTGCCGGCCGAGTCGGTCGGCGTCCTCACCCTCGAGGGTGGCATGGCCGGCAACCTGGGCATCTTCGACCCGGCGACCAGCGCGATGGTCGGCCTGCACAGCTTCGGGCCGATCCACCATCCGCACGGCCCGTGGATCTCCTGCACGGGCGGCGGGCTCGGCGGCGGGATCATGATCGAGCCCTTCCCCATGTCGAACTTCATCGGCTTCACGACCCTGCCGGGCGCTCCGACCGCGTCGGGCGTGATGGCGATGACGGACGTGATCACGGCGTCGCCCGGCGTCTATCCGGTGGCCACGGGGGCGCTCTCCGACTGCACGAAGTCCTATACCTCGAACGCGGTGTCCGGCACGATCACGGTCAACAACGTGATCAGCGGCGAGGTGGTGCACGTGATCGACCTGCCGGCCTGCGCCCAGTGCACCCTGATGGGCCTGCCGGCTCCGCACACGAGCGTGCCGATCCAGATCCCGAACAGCCCGGATAACAAGTACATCATCGTGGCCATGGGCAAGGCCGCCCAGGTCGCGATCATCGACGCCGTGACCGACTCGGTGATCAACGTGGTGGACTGCGGCAGCGGCTGCCACGGGGCCAACATGGGCGCCAAGAAGGGCGGCGGGTTCTACGGCTGGGTGTCCATGCAGTACCAGGACAAGGTGACGATCGTGGACATGGACAGCCTCGTGAAGGCCGGCGACGTGCCGGTCAACGTGCGCAGCATCCTGTCGCTGCAGGGTCTGACGCCGCTCGGGCTGCCGACGGCGATGGGCGTGGCCGAGGGTCACTGGGGCGGCATGGGCGTGGGCCCCTTCCCGCTGCCTCCGCCGTGGCACCTGGGCATCAACGTCATCAACTAAGCCGACGGATGAACGCTTCCGGGGGCTTGGCCTGACGTCGATCTCAAAGCCAGGGGGGGGCCCCTACGGCCCCCCCTGGTCCCTTTGAAGGTTCTGTGAAGGAGGAGGTGTACCGTGATACGTTTGAAAGCCCTAGCCCTCATGGCGGCCACCGGGCTGGTGGGGGGGATGGTGCTTATGAGTCCGGGGATCGTCCAAGCGGCGACCCTGACGGTCAACATCTACGGGGTGCAGGGAGACGACGGCGGGGGCAACCCGAATCCCTCCTGTACGGGGTCGGCCTCGTGCGCCTTCGCCCCCAATCCAGCCAGCATCGCCGTGGGCGACTCGATCCTGTTCGACAACGTCGGGGCGCTGAACCATACGGCGACCGGCAGCCTGGACAACTTCCAGCCCCTCAACGTGGTCCAGCAGCCGGGCGGTGGGAGCCAAAGCTGCTCGTCGGCCCCGAACTGTTTTTCCACCGGCAGCTTGACTCCGGGGCAGACCAGGACGATCGGCCCCTTCAACGCCGCCAACACCCAGGACTACTACTGCGAGGTCCATGGTCCTGACCTGATGCGCGGTACCCTGACTGTGGCCGGTGGCGGCACGACGACGACCACGACCACCACGACGACGACCACGACCGGCGGCACGACGACGACCACGACCGGCGCCACGACCACGACGACCGCCCCGACGACGACTACCACGGCGGCGACCACGACGACGACGGCGGCGACGACCACGACGACCACGACGACCGCCCCGACGACGACTACCACGGCGGCGACCACGACGACGACGGCGGCGACGACCACGACGACCGCCCCGACGACCACCACCACGGCGGCCACCACGACGACGACGACGGCCGGCGGCTGCACGACCCACGACATTGTGGTGCAGTTGCCTGCCAGCCAGGGCGCGTTGATCATCGGGCGCATCGCCAACGTGTCCGTGATCGTGACCAACGCCGGGAATTGCAGCGAAAATGCTCGAATCTCCTTGAGTGGCACGATCAACTACAGTGACGTGCAGAACACCTCGGTGTCGGTCGGACAGACCAAGACCGTGGTCTTCCAGTACCCGGTGCCGGTGAGGCTTGAAGTCACCCTGACGGCCAACGGCCCGCTGGCCGGGGACGTGACGCCGGCCAACAACTCCGACACCAAGACCTACCCGACCCAGGTCCTCTAAACGGACCGGGTGACGGACAAGCCGGGGAGGGCTCGTTCGAGCCTTCCCCGGTCCCTTCCGAGCCGCGGTTTCCTTCACCGAGTCGCGCGTGGGGCGGCACAGGCCTCCGCCGCTGCAGTCCTCCCTCACAGAGGGGATACTCGGATACAGGGTTTTGCGTTACTGTGACGTTGTCGTTGGTTGCCTCGTTGAGTCTCCGATCGAGGTCTGGAAAGGGATGGGCGATGAAGCGTCTCCGGTCGTGCTTTCCTGCAACTCCGCTCTTCTTCGCGTTGGCCGTCGCCCAGGTGGCCGCCGCCCCCCCCCAGGCCGAATCCCCGGCTGAATCCGACGACGCGCAGATCGTGGCGCGAGTCAACGACATCCCCATCACCAAGGGCCAGGTGCGCCAGAGGGTGCAGATCTATGAGATCGCCCACCCGGGTCTGGCGCCGGGCGAGGCCAGGACCAGGCGGGCCGGGGTCGCCGTCCAAGTGCTCGTCCAGGGCGTCCTCGAGGAATTGCTGGCGAAGGAGATGGGATTGACGGTGACGGAGGCGGAGGTCGAGGCCAAGTATGCCTCCATGAAGGGCAAGCAGGACGAGCGCACCTTTGCGACCATGCTGAAATTCCAGGGCAATGACCCGGAGAATCTTCGCGGGGACCTCCGCCGCGCCCTCGTCAACGAGAAGCTGATGAAAAAGCTCAGTGACGCAATCGTGGTGACGGAGAGCGATCTCAAGGCCCGGTTCGAGCAGGACAAGCGCACCATGTTTCCCGAGCAGGTCAAGGCGCGCCAGATCATCGTGCTCACCGAAGACCTTGCCCGGCAACTCCACAAGCAGATCAAGGAAGGGGCGGACTTTGCCGAGCTGGCCCGGAGCACATCCACCGAGCGGAGCAGCAAGGACAACGGCGGCGACCTGGGGTGGGTGCTCAGGGGCACCGGCCACTACCCCCCCTGGGACGACATCGTCTTTAAAATGAAGCCGGGGGAGGTCAGCCAGCCCTTCGAGACCGTTCACGGTTGGCACATCGTGAAGGTCGAGGGGTATCGTCCGGTCGGATGGGGCAAGCTGGAGGACAAGAGAGATCTGATGACCGGCGTCATCAGAAAGCAGAGGGCCTACGCCGAACTG
The DNA here is from genome assembly GCF_979578155.1 of Candidatus Nitrospira neuquenensis. Taxonomy (NCBI): domain Bacteria; kingdom Pseudomonadati; phylum Nitrospirota; class Nitrospiria; order Nitrospirales; family Nitrospiraceae; genus Nitrospira; species Candidatus Nitrospira neuquenensis. The sequence continues at coordinate 70,501 of NZ_CEFZDU010000004.1, forward strand.
CAGCGGCGCGTGGAGGACCTGAAGAAACGGGTCAAGCTCTGGGTGGCGGACCGGATCGAATTGGATGCGCCGACGGCCGCCATGAACCAACCCAAGGCGAAGTGAAAAGGATCTCCATGGCCTTTCCGTGGCGCCAGGCCGTCGTGGTGGCGGGACTGTTGCTGGTCCCCGCGGCCCATGCCTCCGCGGAGCACCCCCTCTCCGCCGTCTCGTCTCTGCCTCCCTCGTCGCTCTCCGGCCGCGTCCCCACGCTGGTCGCGCGCGTCAACGGAGCGCCGATCACGCGCGACCTCCTCTTGGAGCGGCTGGACCATTACCTGGTGATGCTCGGCCCCGGCCCCGCAGGCGGGGAGGCGCCGCGGCCCGACGTCGGTGCGGCGGCGGAGGGGCAGCTCTCGGCCGACCGGGAGCGCGAACTCCTCGGCTATATCCTCAGACAGCTCATCCTGGAACAGTTGAAGACCCAGGAGGCAGCGCGCCTGGGGATCGTGGTGTCGCGCGAGTTGCTGGAGGCCAACGCGGCGGGGATCGAGCGACAGGCCGGCTCTCGGGAGGCGTTCGAAGAGCAGCTCAGGCAAGGGCACACGACGCCCGAGCGATGGCGGATGCACCTCCAGCAGACCCTCCTGCTCCAGGCAGTGGAGGCCCGGCGCAGGAACGCCATCCCGGTCACCGACGAGGACGTTCGACGGTACTGGGAGAAGAACCGAGCCGCCCTCTCGGCGTACTTCCACGCCGATCGGCTCGCGGCCATCGAGGGCGAGCTGCGGGAGATGCTCAAGGATGCCCGGTGGCCGGAGGCCCAGGAAGCCTGGGAGGACGACCTGGCCGGGCACGCCACGGTCTGGATCGATCCCCTGGTCCGGATGGAGTTGTGGGGAGCGACCGGCCATTGGAGACGGACACCGTGAGAGCGGGAGTCGGCGGCTTCCTCGTGTTGGCGCTGATCGTCCTGACGGCCTCGATCGGGAGGACGGAGGGGGCGGCCGAGGTCGCCCCGGCTCCGGTGACGCAACTGACCTCCGTGGACGGCGACTGCTCCTTCCTGAGCCCGCAGCTCTCGGGGAACGGCGAGTGGGTGGCCGCGGTATCGGTCTGTCCCACGGCGGACGGCATGGGCCAGCATCACCAGATCGTGCGGATCGAGCGTTCGTCGCGCCAGGTACAGGTGCTGACTCCGCCGGGGGGGCAATCCCTCTTCCCCGGCCTCAGTGCCGACGGTCGCCGCCTGGTGTTCATCAGCAACGCGGACCTCACGCCGCCCCACAACGCCGCCGGCCTGGATCAGGTGTTCCTCTTCGACGCCTCGTCGGGGCGGTACATCCAGATCACCCGCATCCAGGCCTCCGCGATCCACCGCACGGTGGATCACCCGCGGCTCTCGGGGGACGGGGAGACGGTCGTCTTCGTGTCGAACGCGGACCTGGTCACGGGAGAGAACACGGACGGCAACCTGGAGCTCTTTTTGTACGAAGTGGAACCGGGCGTGCTTTCGCAGGTGACGCACACGGCGCCGCCCGCCAGGCACCAGTGGCCCGTCCTCAGCCGCGACGGCGACACCCTCGCCTTCTTGGGGGTCCACCCTCCGTTCAAGCGGCCGTACACGGGCCTCTATGTCTGGACGCGCAAGACCCGGGAGGTGCGGCGCGTGTCGGAAATGCCGGCCGCCGACAGCGGCGCCTACACCCAGTTGGTCATGGCCGACCAGGGGCGACGGGTGGCCTTCGCCGCACGCTTCGACCTCCTGGGGGAGAATCCCGATCGCAACACGGAACTCTTCATTCTCGACCTGGACACGGCCATCGCGCGCCAGTTGACCCACACCCTGGGTTGCTCCAGCGCTCACCCGTGGCTGGCCCCGGACGGGATGCGGCTCCTGTTCGTCTCGAATTGCCGATTCGGGGACGTGAACCCCGGGCGGCACAGCAATCTCTTCGCGATGCGCGTGGACACGAAGGCGATCGTGCGTCTGACCGACAGCGGCCTGGAGGCCGCGGTCGAGGTGCCGGTCGCGGACCAGGCGGGCCGCGTGGCGGCCCTCTCCATCGGCGCCGAGCTGCGGGGGATGGTGAATCCCAAACGGCTCTTGCAGATCGCCTTGGTCAACCTTCCGCCCGCAGAGCCCGTCGCGGACCGGCCTCCGGCCTTCGTCGCGGCCGACGAGCTGTCGGCCGTGATCATCAGCCGGCACGAGGAGGACGTCCTGTACCTGGCGAGTCGGCGGGCCGGCGTGCTGAAGAGTTATGACGCCGGACGCCAGTGGAGGCTGATGGCCTTCGGGCTCGACAGCGAGGCGGTGACCTGCCTGGTCGAGCATCCGAACCGGGCAGGCCTCCTCTTTGCGGGTACCGCCGAGGCCGGGCTCTTCCGGACGGAGAACAGCGGCGGCCTTTGGCTGCCGATCAACCAGGGGCTCGGCGACCTGCGGATCCTGAGCCTCGCCGTTGATCCGGTCTATCCCGACGTGCTCTATGCCCACACCCCCTCGGGACTCTACTGGAGCCTGGATCAGGGCGGTCAGTGGCGACCCTTGGGCCAGCCGGGTCCGCGCGCGGGTCAGGCCTCCAGTGCGCGGCCCGTGAGCCTGGCCGATGCCGCGGAGGGGCGGCGCGGCGGCTCCGCGACGTTGATTCCCCTCCCAGGCTCAAGGGGAAGGGTCGCCCACCTGGCGGAATCCGGGCTCTTCCTCATTGAGGGGGACGAGGGGGAGGGATGGGCTCCGGTGGACACCCCCGCCCCGGCCCGGTGGGTGGCCGTCTCTCCGGCCGGTACCTGGTTCATGGGGACCGGGGAGCGGGTGTACCGAGCGGACCATCCCGAGCGTGGCTGGGAGCCCGCAACCGGCCTGCCGCCGAGCCTGCCGGGTCCGCCGGTCTTCGGACCGGGGGGGCAGGTCTATGCCGCGGCACAGGGTGTCGTGTACCGGAGCGACGACCGCGGCGCGACCTGGGCCCCGCTGGTCGCCCTCGCCGGAGTGGCGCGACTGCTCGGCCGTGAGGCGGCCTCCGGCCTCGTAGTCGCGGCCCTGGACGACGGGGGGCTGATCCTCTCGCGAAACGGCGGCTCCGACTGGGTTCCTCTGCGGATCCCCGCGCCCTCGCCGGAGGGGATCCAGGCAGTCCTGTTCAAAACGACTCCGTAGCGAGCGCAGCCTTCACCTCCCCCGGGCCGGGTGTTCTTATGTCGGCACGTGCGTGGAGTCGGTGGCCCTCCGTTCAGGCCTTGACGGCCGTGATGGCGGGTGTGGCTGTGGTTGCCGCGGGAAGCGGTTTGGGCGAGGCCGCGACGGTCGCGGTTCAGGTGTACGGCATTCAGGGAGACGACAGCCGCGGCCACGCGCAAGGGGAACCCTTCGGCACGGTCAACCCTTCCTGCTCGGACGCGCCGACCTGTGCGTACAACGGTGCCTCTCCCTCTCTCATCCGTGGGGATACGGTTGAATTCGAGAATCTCGGCAAGTTCAAGCACACCGCGACCGGCGATCTGAGCTTCTCACCCCGGCTGCCGGAGGTCGTCCAGCCCACCGCGTCGAGCAACAACTTCTCCACGGGCAAACTGGAGTCGGGACAGCGTCTCCGCATCGGCCCCTTCGCCGTAGACGGCTCGCTGGACTACTACTGCCTCGTCCATGGTCCCGAACAGATGCGGGGGACCTTGACCGTCGGTCCGCCCCCGGCGAGCGGCACGACCACCCTCACCACCACGACCACGGCGGCATCCACCACGACGACCAGCCCGACCACCACGACGGTGCCGGCGACGACCACGACGACCGGTCCGACGCCCGCCCCGCCGGCCCGACACGACCTCGTCGTGGCCTTCGCGCCGAGCCAGCCTCCCTTCGTCATCGGGAAGATCGTCCGGGTGACGGTGGTCGTGACCAACGCCGGCACGGTGGACGAGGCGGCCTATGTGACGATGAGCGGGGACATCAATTACTCCGCGGCCCAACAGGCGACGATCCCTGCGGGAAGCTCTCGGAACGTGGTCTTCGACTATCCGGTGCCGGCGCGGCTGCAGGTGACGCTGACCGCCGCCGGTCAACTGGCCGCCGGGCTGGCCGACGCCTCCCCCGCCAACAACCAGGACACGCGGACCTACTCCACCACGAGCGGGCCCGTGAGCCGGCTCTTTCCGGTCAGGGTCACGGACAACAGTCCGTGGTTCCTGCCGCCGCGGCTGAGTATTACGACGGGCGATGTGGTCGAATGGGCGAACCTCTCCGGCGGGACGCATACGGTCACGAGCTTGGTCATGGCCGCCGCCGGGCAGGGCGGGGCCGTGGCGGCCCTGCCCGGGGACGGGCCGCTGCTGGGCGGCGATTTCGACCGACGGGCGCTCGGGCCGGGCATGACCTATCGCGTGACCTTCTCCGCGCCCGGCCTCTACCCCTACCTCTGCCTGATCCACCCCTACATGTCCGGGTCTATCTCGGTGGGGTTGCCGGGAGCGGTGCTTCCGGCCGGCCCGCTGCCCGACGTGGTCATCGGCGTCGGGACGCCTGACGCCGGGCCACCGAGCCAGGCCGGCGCGCCGCCGGGGGTGGGGGAGTTCTGCGTCGCTGCGCAATTCGAGCTGGCGCCGGGGACGGGGGTGGCCGGGGTTGTGCACTGCGGAGATGCGGCAGCCTTTCAGGACCTGCCGCTCTCCGTCTTCGACGCCGGGTGCCTGCCCGGAGCGACCGGCTGCAACCCGGAGGGGAGCCTGCGTGTCATGGGTCAGGCCGATGGAGAGGTCGGCCTGGTCGGCCGGCGCATCGGCGGGCGATGGGAAGGGCTCAACAACCCCCATGATCTCTGGTTCGACCGGACGGGCAGGCGGATGTTCGTCACCCAGTCGCACGGGGATGCCTTTGTGACGATCGACCGGATGACCAACCGGATCGTGGACACGACCCCGGTCTTTGCCGGGGCTGACGTGACGCACGTCCTGACGACCCCCTCCGGCACCGTGGGGGTCTTGAGCATCGAGGGCGGCGTGGCGGGGTTAATCGGCCTCTTCGACCCGAACCATCCCGACCATCCCATGACCGGGTACATTCCCTTGACGCCGGAACGCCATCCCCACGGGCTGTGGATTTGCGGGGAAGGGAGCCTGACCGCGGCCCTGCCCCTCTCCAACGAGGTCGCGTTCATCGACCTGCCGCCCACCGCGTTGGGAACCGGGCAGGTTCGGATGGTGTCCTCGTCCGTCGGGCTCTATCCGGTGGCGGTCGGCGCGTTGTCCGACTGCACGAAGTCCTACACGGCCAACGCCCTGTCGAACAACGTGATCGTGCACAACCCGATCAGCGGCCTGCCGGTCCACCACGTGGAGTTGCCCTCCTGTGAGTCCTGCACGTTGATGGGCGTCCCGCTGCCTACCATGGCCGTCCCCAACCATCTGCCCCCGAGCCCCGACGGGCGGTTTATCGTCGTCAGCCTCGCCAAGGCGGGCCGAGCCGCCGTCATCGACACAGCGGGCGACACAGTGGTGGCGCTGGTGGACTGCGGAGCCGGATGTCATGGCTCGGCCTACGGGCCCAAGAAGGGTGGGGGCTTCTACTGGTGGGGAGCGGCCAGCCATCAAGACCGACTCACGGTGTTGGACATGGATTCGCTCTCCCGTGTCGGCGATGTGCCGTTGGCGGTGCGCAGCGTCCTGACTCTTCAAGGTCTGACCCCCTTGGGATGCCCCACCTGTCCCGCCGCGGCGCCGGGACGGGGCGGGGCCATGAGCGTCACGACCTTCCCCCTCGCCCCTCCGTGGGTGCAGCCGGTGGTGCTCCGGTGAGCCGAACGGCGAGCACCGGCGTGGCTAGCCCGCATGATTCATGAGCGCTTCTGCTGCAACCGCGGATTCGCGGCTGCGACAAGCCAGCAGGCGACTGCCGTGCATGCTGGCGAGCGGGCTCGCCGCTCGGACCCTCGACGTACGGTTTCAAGCACGCCTCGGATCTTCTCGGCTCCACGCGCCCGTCTCGCGACGCGACTCCACGGTTTCGCGACGAACCGTCATGAATCATGCGGGCTAGAACACGGGAGGGGTGGTGGGGGGCGCCAGGGGATCGCCGGTCGGCGGCAGTGTCGTCGGGGCTTGACCCGGTGACGCGAGGGATTGTCCCGACGAAGCAGAGGGCTGACCCGGTGATGCGGGGGATTGGCCGGGCGATGCAGGTGGTTGGCCCGGGCCGCCGAGCGTCGGCGAGCAGGTTCCAGTGGGAGGTGGCGGACCGGCCGGCGGTTGGCCCCTCGACCCAGGGGGCTCTGCGGCCGGGGCCGGAGAAGAGCCTGGCAGCGGTGTGCCGGCGGCCAAGGGGTTGAGTTGGTTCAGCCCGGCCGCACAGGGTTGACCGGTCGCCAGTTCTGCCTTGAACAGCACTTCGCTGTAAGCCGGCGCATCACGGAAGTTCACTCGGTCGAAGGGGCGTTCCTTGCTGCGACTGTGTACGCCCACGATCTCGCCGTTCACCCGGAGCAGGGCGAAGTCCTCACCCGTCATGGGGTCCTTGTACACCCGCTGCAACGTCGGCTTCGGCGGTTTGGTCATTTCCTCCAGCGTCAGGGGAAACCGGTGGTCCCGTGTGGATTTCATGACTTCATAGTTTGCGCCGAACTGCTCCAATGCCGTCTTGATGCGGTTGCCCCGGAAGAGCAGCTCGGCTTCGCGGTCTCGCTTTACGAGGACCTTCCATTCTCGCGCCAGGGCCGTGAACGAGATGCCCATGAGCACCACGACCAGCATCAGGGCGAGGTAGGTGACCCCGCGCTCCTGCGCACGCGGCTCGCCGGTCCCGTGGATCGTCGCTCCCGGCCGCTCCTGCCCGTCCACCCGCATGGTCTTACTTGACGGCCGGGCCGCCGCTTCCCGGGGGATAGAGCGGAAACAGCGGGTTGAAGGGGTTCAGCGGGAGGACGGCGGGGCCTGTTCCATCCTGCGGCGGCGGAGGCGGTGGCGCGGCTCCCGGCTCCGCAGGAGCGAGATTCTTCATGGCGGTTTCGTAGTCCGGTGCGGGGGGGACCACCGGCCTGTTGGCGGGCGGCGCAGTGTTCGGGTCGCTCGCGGGACCCTGAGCCGGTTGCAACTCCGGCGGCATCGGGACGGCATAGTCCTGGGGCGAACTCGGCTGGGGCGGAGGCGGTGCGGAGGGGACGGCGAAGGGATCGGGGGAGGCCAAATTCCCTGGGGACATCGGCGGCGGACTCGGCGGGGAGGAAACGGAAGGGCCGGCCTTGCCTTCCAGGGAAAGGGGCGTGCACTTCTCCATCTGGGCGGGACTGTCGGTGAAGACCCTTCGGCCCGAGGCATCGACGCATTCGTACGTGGCGGCGCTCACCCGGTCCAGGGGGAACCCCACCCCGAGCACGGCGGCGAACACCGCAACCGGCGGGACGCCGCCGGCGAACGCGGCCCACGGGATCCTTCGAGAGAACAGATGCACGGAGGGGATGCTCCGCATTACTTCGCGAGGCCCAAGACCGTCCAGCGTTCCTCGGGCTGCGGCTTCGGCGTCAGGTAGTAGAGGACGTGCGAGCGGGGTATGAGCGTCAGCTCGACGATTTCCTCGACCGAGAAATGCTGAGCGAGCCGGCACACGCGCTCCCGGTCATAGGCGTTGAACAACTCGTCGGGCTTGGCGGGTTCCGGTCGCTTCCAGCAGGCCCGCAGGAGCGTCAGCAGCTCCGGGAGCGTCCTGACGGCCCGGCCGAGCACGGTGGTGCGAGCGGGGCGGCACTCGCGGACCGTGACCGGAATTTCCTGCCACGTCACCCCGGCGCGATGGGCCCGAAGAACCAGTTCGGTGTCGAACAGCTCGGCGTTCGTGGCGCAGGCTCGTACCAGCGGAAGGACTCGGTGGCGGCGAAACGCCTTGATGCCGTGCGTGTCCGAGCCCTTGAAGCCGAGCGCGACCCGAAGGAATCCGTTGAACAGCCTGGTGATCAGCCGACGAACCAGCGGCCGCTCGTCCTTCGACCCGGGCGCCACTTTCGATCCGACGACGCACTCGAACTGATCGAGCAGGGCGCTCGCGCGGGCCAGGAACTCCATGTCGCACAGGTCGAGGTTGAGCAGGACGAGGCGGTCATACCGGGCATGCTCGATCCCCGCTCTCAAGGCGTGGCCGTAGCTGGGGTAGCTGAGGTGCAGGATTCTGACCCGGGCATCGGCGCGGCTCAGGTCCCTGGCGATGGCGGCCGTGCCGTCGGTGCTCCCGTTCTCGCAGAGGAGCACCTCGAAGGAGAACCGCAGGGAGTCCAGGCCGCGGATCAGCCCCTCGACCGCCTCCGCGAGGATGACCTCTTCGTTGTAGACGGGGATGATGATGGAAATTGCCGTCACGGTCCCCTCTCCCTGTTGTCCAGCTTGCCAAGGACTATCAGGGCCCTCCCCGGACGGCAATTCCCATAATCCCAGGAGGCCTGGGAACCCACCAGAAATGAGGGGGATGGAAGTGCCGATTGTTGGCTCCGGGAGCACCATCTAGAATGCCCTCATCGTGGCCGGGGCACTCCAAGGGGGGGGCGTGGTCGGTCGAGCGAAGCGAATGGCGCTGCCGGTCCTGGGCCTGGCCGTGCTTCTCGGCCTGGCTGCGAAGCTCTTCCTGGTCGGCAACGCGGGCCGCGGCGAGGCCACCCTCAAGGCGCCGGCTCCACCCCTCCCGTCGGTTCTTGCCACGGTTGACGGGTTCCCCCTCACCCGCGAGGAGGTCCTCGCCGGCCTGGCTCGCGATCCGGCGCCCACGCTCGACGCCATCCGCGAAGCCGTCGGCTCCCTGGTCGAGGCCAGGCTCCTTTCGCAAGCCGCCGAAGCCATGGACCCCTCCGGGAAGGCGAAGCTGGCGCCCGAGGCTGTCTTGGCCGAGCAGGTCCTGGTGGAGCCGGGCGAGGTCGAGACCCTCTGGGATCGGAATCGGCGGATCTTCTGGGGAGACATCCAATCCGTTCGTCATGTCAGCGCCGCGACCGAAGGGGAGGCCGGCCTGTTGAGGGCGTCGCTGCTCGCCCCGGACGGGCAACAGGGCCCTCCGGCCGCCTTTCCGACGGTGGAACAGGTCGGGCCCGGGGCGCTGGCCCCCGAGCTCGAGCAGGTCCTCTCGTCGCTCCAGCCGGGCGAAACCAGCCGGCCGATCCAGGCCGATGGCCGGTATCACGTGGTGCAACTGATCCGGCGGAAGCCGGCCGTCGAGGTGGGATTCTCGGACTGGCAGGCCCGCTTGAGGGAGGCGATTCGAGCCGAGCGGTGGCATCGGGAGCGTACTCGCTGGCTCCGGCTCCGGGAAGCCTGCGCGGAGGTCGCCGGCGATCCCCGGTTCCTCCCGCCGTCGCCGGCCGAGGCCCAGGCCCATTTCCTCGTCCATCCGGAAACGGTCGCGGTCGTCAACGGCCGCGACATCACCCGCGACGATCTGCTGGGACGCATCCGACAGGCGCGCGCCATGGGGAAGGATGGCGCGCGACACCATCACGGCCATGAGCCGTCCGAGGCGGAGTTCCGCACGGCCCTCCTTAAGAAGATCGAATCGGTCGTGGTGCTGCAGGAGGGGGAGCGGCGGGGGGTGACGCTCGACGAACGTGAGTTGGATGAGCGCTACCGCGCGCTGCGAAGCGGCTTCTCGTCCGACGCGGAGTTGGAGGCGATGCTCAGGGACAATGCCACGAGTCTGGAGGAGTGGCGGCGGAGCATGCGCAACGGCCTGCTGCTGCTCAAGACCGAGATGACCGAGTGGCAGCGTCTCCCCGTGGACGACGCGGAGGTCGAAATCTACTGGAGAGAGAACCGCGCTGCCTTCGCCCGAGACCGGATCAAGGGCGTCCGGTTCGACTTCGAGGCGGAGCCGGCCGCCCGGGCCGCCCGAGCCAGGCTCGACGGCGGCGCTCCCGCCGTCGGGGAGCCCCCCTCCCGCTGGTTCACGATGGACCAGCTTCCCCGGGAGGTGTGGAGTGAAGCCTGGGCCGCTCGGCCCGGGGCGGCGATCGGCCCGGTCCGCACGCCGGGCGGGTATGTGGTGATGCGGATCACGGCCCGGCAGGAGGCCGACGCCCAGACGGCGGAAGATCACCGCGAAGCCATTACGGGCATCCTGCGGCGAAGCCGCTGGCTCCAGGAGGAGCGGTTGAGATGGGTCCTGTCGCTCATGGAGCGCAGCACCGTCTGGAACCGCTTCGATCTGACCTTGAAGCTGGGCGCGCAGATCCCCGTGGTCGCGGGAGCCCGCGGCAAGTCGGCGCTGGTTCTGGTGGCTCGGGCGAGTACCTGCGAGGCCGGCCTCTGTGAGGCCGTCGTGCGTCGGTGGAGCGACGGAGTCCCGCTTGAGGTCGTCACCGGCCCCCGGGCGGAACTGATCGCGCGGGACTGGAATCTCCCCACCTTGCCCTGGGTCTTCGCCGTGAACGATGCGGGGACGGTGGTGGGGGAATGTGCGGGGCCCATCACGGAGGCGATCCTGACCCGGTTGGCGTCGAGGCTGTCCTCTACCCATAAGGCCGGATCGGAGGGGGGGCGGTCCGCTCGGAGCGTGGAGGTGCGGCGTGCGAGGGGGTAGCGGCCTGGTCGGTCTTTGCCTGTTGGGGACCCTGCTCGGGCTCGTCCAGGCGGCTGAGGCGAGCTACATCCGTCTGCGCGTCACGCCCCAGACGCGGATGGTGGAGCGGTTTCTCGTCGTGACCATCAACCTGACCAATGAGGGGGACGAGGACGCCTTCTCCCTCCAGGCGACGGTGGAGGCCGAGGGGCGTGCGGTCACCGTTCCCCTGGTGCACCGGATGGCCGTCAAGGAGGAGGTCGAGACGACGGTGCACCTGCCGGTGGGCGACGTGCCGCCGGGCACCTACCAGGCGGTCGTACGGGTCGGCTATACCGACGCCAACAGCTACCCCTTCTCGACGACGACCGTCGCCTCCTTTGTGAAATGGGAAGGGGCGGTGTCCCCGCTCGTGGCCAGCGTCCGGGCGAGCGACCTCTCGCCGTCCGGCGACGTGCAGGTCCGGGTCGCCAACGTGGACCGTCGTGCGCACGAGGTGAGGGTCAGGCTGGTTGCCCCGCGCGAGGTGTCGGTCCGGCCGGCGGTCGCGCGGGTGTCGCTCGGGCCGGGGGCGCGTGACACCGTCCGGTTCAAGGTCGAGAGCGAGTCCGCTCTGCCGGGCAGCGCGTACGTCGTCCACGCGATCCTGGACACCGACGCTGGCGGCCGGCACGCCTCGCAGGCCGCCTCCGCGACGATCCGCGTCCTGGCTCCGACCTGGTCGCGCCGCGGGGCCCTGCTGGGCCTCGGGGGCCTGGCCGTCCTGCCGCTCGTCGTGCTGGCGCTGCTGCGCCTCGGTCGTCGTCTGCGTCAGGGGGCGGCGGCGGGCCGACGCCGAAGGCCGGCGCTGGGACGGTCCGCCGCGTCGTGAGGATGGAGCCCGCCGATCGGACAGGGCCGGCACCTCGGCCTACGTGGGAATCCTGGGCCGACGCCTGCATCCTCGGCGTCACCTCGGCCTTTCTGGGCGCGCAACTTCGGCCCGACCTGCTCCTGTTGCCGACCACGCCCTCGGGCGGCGACATCCCCTCGCACTACGCCACCCTGGTGTACCTGAAGGAGCAGCTCCTGCCCCAGGGACGCATCTCCGGCTGGGCCCCGGGCAACTACGCGGGGTTTCCCGCCCTCCAGTTCTACTTTCCCCTCTCGTTCCTCCTCATGGCCGCCCTGAGCGCGGTCGTCGCCCTGCCCGTGGCGTTCAAGCTCGTCACGATGCTGGGCACGATGTTGCTGCCCACCGCCTCCTACGCCCTCGTGCGGTTGATGGGATGGCGGTTCCCCTCGCCGGCGCTGGCCGCGCTGGCCACGCTGCTGTTCTGCTTCCAGGAGGGCAACTCCATGTGGGGGGGGAACATCATGAGCACGCTGGCCGGGGAATTCGCGTTCAGCCTCGGGATGGCCTTGGCCGTCTTCTTCCTGGGAGCGGCCTGGGCCGGCGTCATGAGCGGTCGCGGCCTCGTCGGGAACGCCGCTCTCCTCGCGCTGGTCGGGCTGGGCCATGGCTATACGCTCCTGTTCGCCGGGCTGACCGCCCTGGCGCTGGCGGCACTCGGCCGAGACCGGGTGGCGGCCTTGCGATACCTGCTGGCGGTCTATGGGCTGGCCTTCTGCCTGCTCGGCGCGTGGATCCTGCCCCTGCTTGCCAACCTGCCCTACACCACCGCCTTCGCACCGGCCTGGTTCATCAAGGAGTGGACGGAAGTGTTGCCCAGAGACTTCTGGGCGCCGGCGGCCGCGGCCTTGGCCTGGAGCCTCTGGCTTCTGCTGCGGAGGTCCTACGGCGGCGCCCCCATCGACCGATCGGTGCTGTACCTCTGGTACGGCATCCTGATGAGCGCCGCCGGCTACTTCCTCGGCCCGCGGCTGGGCGTCGTGGACGTGCGGTTTCTCCCCTTCGGCCAGTTGCTCCTGACGATCCTCGGCGCGATCGGGGTGGGGGAGGCGGCTCGGCGCGTGCGGGGTGGCGGCGCGGCCGCGGTGCTGGCCGTGGCGGCCCTGGCCTGGTGGAGCGTGGACCAAGCGAAGCAGCTTCCGGCCTGGATCGCCTGGAACTATGCCGGGGCGGAGCAAAAGGCCCTGTGGCCGGCTTTCCTGGCGGTGAACAGGGCGCTGCGCGGCACGGCCGACGACCCGCGCGTGGTCTACGAGCATGCGATGGTCCACAACGGCGCCGGCTCGCCTCGGATGTTCGAAACGCTTCCGCTCTACTCAGGACGCTCGACCCTCGAGGGGCTCTATCTCCAGGCGTCACCCAACGCGCCCGCCGTGTTCTACATCCAGGCCGAGCTGTCCCGCGAGGCCTCCTGTCCCTTCTCGCACCTGGCCTGCACCAGGTTCAACCTGGACGACGCCTTCCGGCATCTGCGGCTCTTCAACGTGCGGGACATCGTGGCCGTCAGCGATCAGCTCAAGGAGGCGCTGCGGAAGCGGGACAACGTCGAGAAGGTCATGGAGGCGCCGCCGTACGAGGTCTATCGGATTCGGGAGGCCGACGTGCCGGGCTACGTGACCCCGGTCCGGTACGAGCCGGTCTTCGTCAAGACGACCCGATGGAAGGACGTCGCCTACCGGTGGTTCCGCCTGACCGACCAGCTTGACGTGCCCATCGTCTTCCAGGCCGACCGCTCGCCGGCCGAACTCGACCGCTTTGCGTCGGTGGCGCCGGATCGGATCGGCAGCCTCCCGCGCCGGCCGATCGTCCTGCCGCCCGCCGGCCAGGTCCGGACGAGGCTCACGGCGGACGGCATCGAGTTCGACACGCCCTACCCCGGACATCCCCATCTGATCCGGGTGTCCTACCACCGGAACTGGCGGGTCGAGGGCGCGGACGGGATCTTCCTGACCGCCCCCGCCTTCATGCTGGTCTATCCGCAGCACAGGCACGTGCGCCTGACCTACGGGCCGTCCTGGCCGGAGCGGGCGGGCGCCGGGCTCAGCCTGGCGGCGTTCGCGGCGGCCGGGGGCCTCCTGTGGCGTGCGCGTCGCCGGCCCACGATGCCGCCCCGCCTCGCCGGACCGGTCCTGCGCCGGTTGGGGACGGCGGCGGGTCCGGTCGCGGCCGGCCTCCCGATCCTGTTTCTGGTCGTCGGCCTGGCGCTGGGACGGATCGAGCCGTCGCCGCACGCGCTGCTGAACGAGGGCATCCAGGCGAGGGATCGAGGAGACTTCGCCGCCGCGGCGGATCGTCTGCGGCGCGCGATGGCGAGCGCGCCGGCGTCGGGCGCGGCCGAGCAGGCCGCCTACTACCTGGGCACCCTGCCCTACCTGCAGGGGGACATGGAGGGAACGATCCGGGCCTTCGAGGCGATGGTGCACGCGTACCCCACGAGCCCCTTCGTGCCGGAGGGCTACTATCACATCGGGGTCGCCTGGCAGCGGCTCAACCGCAGACCGGAGGCGCGGAGCGCGCTGGAGCTGGTCCGGGACCGGTTCGCGGAATCGGCCTGGGCGACGTACGCGCAAGAGCGTCTGGCGGAACTCGACGCGACCGCCGATACCGCCGAAGGGGACGGCACCGGGCTCAGGGGGGAAAGCACAGGGTCAGGCTCTCGTCCACCGTCCTGAAGGAGAGGCCGAGCGTCGTGAGGTCGCGGGACGCCGGCATGTGGACCATGGCCTTGAGGCCCAGGAGATTCTCCGACGTGAGGGGTAAGGGGATGCGCCACCGCTCCAGGGCCCGGAGCATCGCGAGGGTGCCCTCCATCGGCAGGGGGATGAACCGGCAGCGCCGGTTCAAACGGGCGGCGATCTTCGCGAAGAGGTCGCGCATGGCGACGCCCTCCGGTTCCGCCACGACGTGGGTGCCCGGCAAGCCCTTCTCCACGACCAGCTCGATCGCCCGGCAGACGTCGTTGATGTAGACGGTCTGGACGATCTGACGTCCGCCGTCGAAGATCGGGACGACCCCGAGGCGGCGGACCTGCTCCGCCATGCGGTGAAAAGTGCCGCCCGGCTCCGGTCCGATGATCAGGCCGGGACGGATGATGGCGTCGCGCGACGGGTCCAGGCGCTGCTCCAGCTCGAACTTGCTCCGCCCGTAGAAGGATTCGGCGCCCGCGTGCGCCCCCGTGCTGGAGATGAAAACGAACCGTCCCACCCCGTACCGCCGGCTCAGCTCGTAGACGGTTATCGTGCCGTCGTAGTTGATCCGTTCGGCCTGGTCCCGTGGAAGCTGGCGCGTCGCGTAGGCCGCGTGGACCACGACGTCCACTCCCTCGAAGGCCCGGGGATCCACGCCCTCCGGGAGTAGGCCCTTGAAGAGAAGGAGGCCGGGGAGGAGCGGGGGCGCGGCGTCGGGGTCCCTCACCAGCCCGCGGACGGTCCAGCCGCGCCCGCCGAAGTGGCGGCAGAGGGCGCGGCCGAGGAATCCCGTCGCTCCCGTGATCAGAACGGCCCGTCCGGGGGACCGCCCGCTCATCGCAGCACCGCGGCGAGGTGCTCGCCGATCCGGTTGGCGTTCGCCATCATGGTGAAAGTCAAGGCCTTGGCCGGCAGATAGGGAAACACGGAGCCGTCGGCCAGATAGACGGCCTCGGTCCCGCGCAATCGCCCCTCGGGCGTCACCGTCAGGTCTTTCTCCTCCCGCGTCATCGGGAACGTGCCGCCGTAGTGGGCGCTGGCGGCATGGCCCGGCCTCGTGGGCTTGAGCGGCAGGCACCCCATCCTCAGGAACAGGCGCAGCAACCGGCGCTCCTGGCGGCGCTGGCGGTGCACCGCGGTTTCCGGCGGCGAGTAGACCAGCTCCAGGCGGTCCGGCGCCCCGGCCTCTCCGCGGTGCAGCCGGCAGTACTTGCCGGGATCGGGGCGGTCTTCGTGGTCGATCGCCAGGATGGCCAGGGCCGGCACCAGCAGCTTCGCGACCCGCATCCCCTCGCGGTAGGCCAGGGGCATCTCCTGGATCAGCCGGAAGTTCAGGAGGGACCTGTAGGTGTGGACGTGGGCGTGGACCAGCGGCTCGCGCCGGTCTGGCGAATCCAGCACGAGGCAGAGTTGGGCCAGGCTGTGCCGGTCCGGGCCGGGCACCCTCCCGAGCATGGCCAGGTTGATCATCGGGACCAGCGTATAGGGGTTGGCGAGGAGCGGCACCTTCTGGCCGTACCGCCCGAGGGAACGAAGCACGATCCTGGTCGTGCCGAAGACGCCGGCCGTGAGCACCAGACTCCGCGCCCGGTGCCGCTCCGTGCGGCCGGTCGCCAGGTTGCGGCCGCTCACCGTGACGACGCCGCGCTGTTCCCGAAAGGCCGACACCAGGACCGGCCGATGGTAGGCGAAGTTGGGGTGGCGTTGCAGTTCCTCGAGGCTGTAGCGGGGGCGGTAGACGCTCCGGTCCGAGTCGGCCCAGAAGGACATGTCCAGATACCGATCCGGGCCCCGCCCCCGATGGGCGCGGCTCAGGGCGGCCAACCGGGGATACCCCAGGAACAGCCCCGCGGCGTTGAGCGTCGCGCGCCGGCGCCGGTAGGCGGCCAGGATGAGGGAGGCGTTCCAGTCCTCGTTCAGCGGGGGCAGCAGGGACGGGCACTCGCCGTAATAGGGGAGGAGGTCGTCCCGCGCGCCGCTCACGCCGATGCGCTCGGCCACGACGTGGTAGTGACGCTCCAGCTCCTGTGCGGTGAAGGGAAATCCCTCGAGGTCCCGCTCGGTATAGGGGAACACGCCGGCCCCCCAGGCGCCGGCGAGCCCGCCGAGGGCCAGGCTTTCGAGCGGAAAAAACGACGAGGACTCGACCGGCGTCAGCTCCTGCGTGTCTCGCACCACGTACTGCCGCGGAGGAGTCAATTGCGCCCCGGGCCGGACGGCGCCGAAGGACACGCCCTCGAAGCGCTCGCCGAGCATGTAGCGGCACTGCTGCGGATCGGTCTGGCGGATCTCGACGAACGGCCCCTTCGGGATCAGGGGCGCATAGGTGCGGTCTTCGTGGCCGACATCGAGCAGGGTGACCTGCCGTCCGCCGAGGACGAGGGGGTAGGCGGCATGGACGCCGCTGGGGCCCGAGCCGACGATGAGGGCGTCGCTGATCATCGGGCGCGGACGGCGAGGGGATAGACCAGCAGGCCGACCAGCAGTTTGCCCATGCTGGCGCATCCGTAGCCGAGCAGCTTGAGGCCGGCCAAGAGGCCCGGCTGCCGTTCCGGGAAGAAGAGACCGGTGAAGTCCGGCGTGGTTTCCAGGATCGCCACCATCACGTGCAGCTTCTTGCGGAGGAGCGACTGCGGATCCAGCACGGCCAGGAGCGCGTCCAAGTAGGGCAGCGACCAGGGATGCCGCCGGGCGAACGTCACGGGGCCGGTCTGGGCGGCGTCCTGGTCATCGGAGAAGAGAAGGGCCTGGGCCTGGAGGTATCGGCCAGTCAGCGGGGGATCGGGCGGTCGTCCCGTGAGGTACAGGCAGAAGACCGCACACTCCTCGGTCCACCCTCGCGCCTCGGATCGAGGCCGCGGCACGGTCGCCGCGGCCTCGAAGGGTCTCTCCCGGCAGACCTCACCGCCCATGGCCGACTCCTCTCAGCGGGCACGGCCGCCGTGGTCAGCTCCTCCCGCCTTCCTGTCCATGCACGGCCGCCAGCTCGTCCAGCAACTCCGCCCGCGGCAGCCGCACCCATTCGCCGGTCGGGAGCGTCGCCACGTCCCCACAGGCGTTGGTGCGGGCGAGTTCCACCCGCTTGGCGGTTCGGCTGTCCTGAGCGCGAAGCACCACCGTCCAGCGTGCGCGCGCATCCACGCGGCAGGGGCCCAGCGCCGGGACCGCCGCGCGGCCTTCGGTGAGATGAAGCTCCGTTAGCCATCGCGCCATCCGATCGGATTCGCCGCCGGAGGGGGCCTGCCCTGCCCTGGCCCAACCAGTGGCCGTCCTGGACCAGGGGATGGTCCGGCCGTCGTGCCGGACCTCCACCTGGACGACCGGCCCCCCGTCGTCCGGGACCACGTGCTTGTCGCGGATCGAGAACGGCTCGGGGAACAGGATCGCCAGGGCCTCTGCGGGCAGCTCGAACAAGAGCGCCGGCTGGTCTGAACGCCGGACGAGGATCGCGGGGCCGTCGCGGAGGAACGTCGTCTCTACGCCGGTCTGTCCGGCGGCCATGTGGATGGCCCCGAGCGGCTTGGCCGTGCTCAACCGTTTTCCGGCCTTGGCGAGGGTCTGGACCCCGCTGGCGGTCAAGCCGGCCAACCGCTTGAGCCATTCGGACATGACCCGGCCATCCGCCGGGGCGCGGAGGGGAGACTCGATCATCCAGCCCGTGCCGCCCGCCTCGAGCGTCAGGGCGATTCCGCCGTGGGTCACTCGGAGGGTGTGCAGGGGCTCCTGCGCCAGCGGAAAGATGCGGCGGTCGAGGAGGTCGGCGGCGTCGGCGGGCAGCGAGCGGAGGTGCTCGTTCGAGACGAGGACGACGCCGGGCCAGTCCGAGCTGCGCGCGTAGGACAGGGCGCCGTGGATCGAAGGGTCGCCGAGCTCCAGCCAGCGCGCCGGACCGTCCCCTTCGAGGACGACCGTGGTCGCCGCGGTGTCGGGGCCCAGGCCGTATTGCTGGAGCGACTCGGGCTGGTCGGAGACCGTCTGGGTCACCATGGACTTCCGGAGGATCGTCAGCGCACGCTCGGCGAGGTAGGTGTCCGACTTGGCCTCGAACGGCCGGTCGAGGAACCAGGCCTGCCCCTCTCCCCGCCTGAGCGAGAACGACGACGTCGCGCTCCGTCGGAATTCCACCCGGACGACCTTGTCCGGCTCGAAGGCCAGGAGCGGGCGCGCGGGTGCCGCCTGTCCGGCCTGGGCCGGCATCCGCTCGGCGACCGGCCGGATCTGCGCCCAGTATCCCCAGAGCAGGACGAGGAGGACCGTGAGGACGACCAGCGAGAGGATGTTCCGCATCGCGTCGGACCGCCTTCGTCACACCCGCGTCCGCCGGTACCTCCAGATTCCCCATCCCGTGATGGTGATGAGGAGGGGCAGCGCGATGACGGGGACCGCCAGCAGGAGGTTGGCCTGCTGTTCCGAGAGGATGATGGGGCTGACGTTCGCCTCCTGCGGCCGGATGCTGAACGCATCGAGCCCCTGGACCAGCCAGTTGAGCATGTTCAGGAACAGGTCGCGATTGCCGGAGAAATTGAAGTAGACGTTGCTCAGGAAATCCGAGTCCCCCACCACCACCAACCGCGGGCTGCCCTTGATGTCCTCGAGCATTTTGCGCGGGTAGGCGGCGACGGCCAGGGGGAAGGGACCGTGGGCCTCGCGCCCTTCCTCGTATTCCGGGGGGGCCGCTCCGACATTCAGCTCGCCCCAGCTCTGACTGGTGGTTTGGGCCAAGGCCATGCCCGCATAGGTTTGGTTCGTATTGTCCACGAGGACGGGCCTGGCTTCGGCGAAGAGGGTGGGCAGACGCAATTCACGCACGATCTCGTGCGTCGTGTAGATGGAAACGAGCGGAAGCGTGAAGGAACCGCCGAAGGTTCTGGCCCCCCGGTCCACGACGACACCGGGGCCCAGGGACAGGCCCCAGTCCGCCAACAGGGGCTCCAGACCGGTCGTGGAGCCCGGGTCCGCGAGCAGGGCGACGCGGCCGCCACGGTCCAGGTATCGCGTGATGGCGGCGACCTCGGCGGGCTGGAGCGGGACCTTGGGCCCGGCGATCACCACGACGGCGGCGTCGGCCGGGATCGCCTCGCCGCTCAGGATGCGGAGGGACTTGGGCAGGAAGCCTTCCTGCTCGATCGTGGCGCGGAGCTGGGAATAGCCGGGCTTGAGGCTGTCGGTCAGCTCATGCTCCCCGTGTCCCTCCAGGAAGTAGATGGCCTGCCCCTGTTCCCGCAGGGCCCGGAGCAGTGCGCGCGTGACCTCCGATTCCGTGACGGCCGTGCCGCGCGCCTGGCGTCCCGACGCAGTCGTCACCACGACGGTCCCGTACTGGCTGATGCCGAACTCCTTGGCCTGAGCCGGATGCTGGTCCGGGTCGATGACGCGCGGAGAGAAATGCGGGGAGTGGGTCCGATAGGTGTCGAGCAGCTCGGCCGCCTTGCGCTCATCCTCGCTGCCCTTCTGGACGAAGGCGTAAACCGTCACGTCCTGCGTCAACTGCTGCAGCAGGCCGACGGTCTGGGGGGCGAGCGTGAAACGACGGTTTTCCGAGAGATCCCACCGGACCTCGCGGTAGCCGGCGAGCGCGTTGACGACGACGAGGACGCCGCCCACCAGGAGTACGATGATGAGGCTGTTCGCCCCCCGCAGGGCCTTGCCAAACCTCAACCACCCCGGGGGGTGGGTGCGGTGCCGTCGGGCCTTGGTCATTTCCACCGGTTTGCCTCCACGACTCGATAGGCCATCGTGAGCCACAGGAACGACAGACTGAGGAAGAAGAGGAGCGAGGAGGTGCTGATCAGGCCCTGCACGAACCCGTCGAAATGGATGGACACCGACAGTTTCTTCAGGACGGCGGCCAGGACGGTGATCTCGGCATCCTGGCCGATCAGCCCGATCACCCAGAGCACCAGCAGGATGCCGACTCCCGTGAAGGCCGCGACGATCTGGTATTCCGTCAGGGTCGAGGCGAAGAGTCCGACCCCGATGAAGACCAGCCCCAGCAGCCACAGACCCAGGTAGGCCGAGGCCAGCGCCGTCCAGGGGAAGACGGCGAATTGTCCCAGGATCAGCGGCAGGATCAGTGTCAACATGAGCAGGACCGTGTAAATCAGCACCGCGGCGACGAACTTGCCGCCCACGATCGCGACGATCGAGATCGGGGCGCTGAAGAGCAGGTCGTAGGTCCGCTGCCGCCGTTCCTCGGCGAACAGGCGCATGGTCAGCAGCGGGACCACGAAGACCAGCACGAGGGCCATGTCCTGGAACACCGGCCGGAAGACCAGTTGGATGACGTTGAAGGCCGGCAGCGATCCCTGAAACTGCAGCCACTGCATGCTGCGCTCGCTGGCCAGCTTGGCGACGCCGTAGAAGAGGAAGCCGACGATCGAGAGGAAGATGGCCGACACGACGTAGGCGACCGGAGAGGTCAGGTAGCTCCACACTTCGCGCCGCGCGATCACCCAGAGGGTTCTCATCGTGTCGCCTCCGACTCCTGAGGGTTCGTCAAGTTCAGGAAGACCTCCTCAAGGCTCATGGACAGGGGGGCCAACTCGGCCAGCCCCCAGGCGCGCTGCACCGCCAGGCGGGCGATCTCCTCCGTGAGGTCCTTTCCCAGTTCGCATTCGATGATCCAGCGCGACTCGCCGGCTGCGCCGGCTTTGCCCTGCCCCCAACCGGCCGCCGAATAGACGCCGATGACCCCGGGGATGGTCTTGAAGAGGCCGGCAACGTCCGCCGGCGGGTGCCGGAGCCGCACGGCGAGCTTCTCCGACCTGCGCAGGCGGGCGGCCAGCTTCTCCTGCTCGTCGACGGCGGCGACGCGTCCTCTGTGCAGGATCACGACCCGCTGGCAGAGCGCCGTGGCCTCGGGGAGGATATGGGTGCTCAGGAGGATGGTGTGCCGGCCGGCCAGTTGCGTGATCAGGCGCCGCATCTCGGCCGTCTGTCTGGGGTCGAGGCCCCCGGTCGGCTCGTCCAGGATGAGGATGGACGGCGAATGGATCAGCGATTGGGCCAGGCCGAGCCGCTGTTGGTAGCCCTTCGAGAGGTTCTTGACCAGCCGCCGGCGCATCTCGCCGAGGCCGCACCGTTCGATGACTTGCTCGCGCGCGGCCGTGAGGGCGTTCCCGCGCAACCCGCGGAGCGCGCCGAGGTAGCCCAGGTACTCCGGCACGGTCATGTCCGGGTACAGGGGGACGAACTCCGGCAGGTAGCCGATCTGCCGCTTGGCCTCCGTCGCCTGAGACACCATGTCGTAGCCCCCGACGACGGCGGACCCGCTCGTCGCCGGCATGCATCCCGTCAGAATCCGCATCGTCGTGGTCTTGCCGGCGCCGTTGGGGCCGAGGAGGCCCACGATCTCGCCGGGCCGGACCGCGAAGCTGATGGCGTCGATGGCGGTGACGTGCCCATACCGCTTGGTGAGGTCTCGGACTTCGATCATCTTCGCTCCTGCGTTCTCACTCGTCCCGCCGCGTCGGAGTCGGTGCGTCCTCCGCGGCGACCTCCGCCGGACCCGACGCCCGCCGCGGCGGGGACCCGTCAGGTCGAAGGGCGTGTGGGACCGGCGGATGACCGGCGACCGGGCCCTGACTCACGGATCAGCCCTTCTGAGCCGGAGGGGCCGGCTGGCCGGGGTGCGCATGGTCCGACGGCCCGGCGAGCTGTTGCCGGACCGTGGGATCGACCCAGATCTTGGCCGAACGGACGAGGTCCTCGTACCACCGGGCCTCCTCGGTGGGCCACCGTGTCTGTTGAATCAGGCTGCGGACGCGGTCCCGGACCTGCTCCAACCGGTCCGTATTCCAGAGCTGGGCGAGGGTGGCGCGGTTCTGCTCCCAATACTGGCGGACTTCCTCGTCGCTGACCGGCACGCTGGCCCGCCGGCGGGTTTCCAACTCCTGGAACAGCAGGGACTGATGGAGCTGGGTGCGCCACTGCTCCAGGGTCGTATGCCCCTGGCGCAGTTGTTCTTCCAGCGATTCCCGTGACCCGGACTGCTCTTCGATGCGCTTGGCGTTGGCTTCGAGCAGATCAGGAGAAACGCTGAGCCCCAGGCGGGCGGCTTCCTGCTTCTTGAGCTCCTCAAGGACCATTTGATTGATGATCGAATGCAGCAGCTCCTTCTCCTGGGCGGCCTCGTGCTGGGCCTGCTGCGCTTCCGTGACCGGGGCGGACGCCGTCGTCGTCGCCCCGGCCCGGTCCGCACCGTCCGCGACCGCGGCCTGGACTTGATGCCGCTGGTGGGCGAGCATGGCCTTCGCCTGCTCGAGACGGGCGAGGACGGCATCCCGTTCGATGTTGGTGCCGTTGACGCTGGCCACGATCTTCGGGAGCGCCTCCGACACCCGGCTCGGAGCCGGCTGCTCGGAGTTCGTGCAGGACACGGCGAGCAGGAGGACTCCCGCCGCCGTCCCGAAGCGGTGCCGAACACGATGGACGACCGCCGTCATGGACGTACTCCTTAGGGCTGATGGGTCACCCGGGCGGGAGGCCCATGCCGAACACCCCACGCTAGGCGGGTAACGCGCTCGAAACGAGCTGCCGCAGGCGTGCGGGGTCCACCGGCTTGACGACCCACGCGAAGGCGCCGCGTCGGCGCGCCTCCTCGACCTGCTCCGGAGCATCGTCGCTCGACAGGATGATGACCGGAAGGGCAGGGGCGTACTCCTTCAACCTGGCGAGGAGCTCCAGGCCGTTCATGTTCGGCATCTGGTAATCGGTCAACACGAGGACGATCGGTTGGCGGGCCGCCGTTGCGATGGCGGCCAGGCCGTCGGTCGCCGTGACGCAGGAATATCCCCAGTGGCCCAGCATCGACTCGATCATGCCGCGCACCAGCTCGTTGTCGTCGACGACGAGGATCGTGCCGGGGGAAACGGGGCCTGAACCTCTGGCGGCCTCCCGATGCATCTCCGCCACGCTCATCTGAACTCTCCTTCATGCCGGGCGGCTCCCCGGCTTGACGGTGTTTCACCGAGGCGGCGGGCAGGCTACACCCTCCCGGGCCTCGCGTACGCGCCGCGGGGCGCACGGCTGTCCGCGGGGCGGCCTGCCGACGCCGCCACGGTCTCCTTGGGCTTGCCGACCGTGGCGCCCTGGGCGACTCCCGCAGCCGGGGCGCGAAGCGAAGGGCTCACGTGCGGGCCGGCGGACCTCGGCTCGATGGCCATTGCACCCTCGCTCTCCGTCTCCGAGGGCGAAGACAGCCGAGCCTCTTCGTACATGCCGGCGTCCTCGATCAACCGGGCCATGATTCCGCACTTGCTCTCCGCGTGGAGCTTGAGACGAATGTTCTTGATGTGGTCGCGGACGGTGTGGGCGGAGATGGACAGGGTATAGGCGATCTCCTTGTAGCTGGCCCCCTTGCTCAGGAGCTCGAGAATCTGGATTTCCCGTCGGGTCAGCTTGTACGTCGTCTGGAAATGGGCCAGGTTCAGCTTGGGAGCCGGCCGTTGGTCCTCTTCCTCGACGACGATGAGGATGCACGGCTCCTTCAGCGATTCCGAGACCAGGACGGAGCCCTCGAGCCGATAGTTGACGTCGCCGGCCGTCACCGTCAAGGTTTCGGGCCTGATCTTCTCGGGGCGAAAGTCGGCGGGAGAGGCCCCGATCATCTTCTTGAGCCGCAAGGACAGCCGCTTGATGTCGAAGCCGAGGTCCTGGTCCGGCGGGAGCGTCTCGCCGTTCCCGTTGTGCCCATGAAGCAATCTCCCCTCGTGGTTGGAGTACAGCAACTGGCACTTGAGGTCGAAGATGAGGATGCCCGACTGTTTGAGCCAACCATGTCGTGCCATAGATGACCTCGCGTGGATAGGGTTACTCCGGAAGGTGAAGGCCTCGCCCAAGCCCCCGGCGCCGGTGAGCGGTCCCCTCTCGGGGGCGGGAGAGGGAAGCCGGGAACTGTCCGGTCCCGAGGGGCTGCGACCTGCCGCTTCTCCGAGGGGAGCCGGCTCGTTGAAGTCTTCGATCCTTTACGTAGAGCACACCCAACCTTGTACCAGATGGTCGGGCAGGGCGTATGTCAGGAGAATGACTACTATTTATAGTGGCTGTCAGGAGAACCACTGACCGTTCGGCCAGGGTCGGGCTGGGCGGTTTCGTTCCCCGCGCCTGGAGGCGTCGAACGGACGGGGAGTTGGGGAGCCGTCGTGCCGGGGAAGCGGCCGGCAAATCTGTCGGGGGACGGGGGCTCAGCGATCTTCGCCGGGTGGGGCGGTGCCGGGCGCGAGCAGGCCGACCTCCAGGGCGTAGCGGACGAGGTCGGCGCGGCTCCGCAGTCCGAGCTTCTCCGCGATGCGCCAGCGGTAGGTTTCGACGCTCTTGACGCTGAGCCGGAGGCGTTCGGCGATGTGCCGATTCATGTAGCCCTGCGCGACCAGGCAGAGCACCTCGCGCTCGCGGTGGCTCAGCAGGCTCATCGGTCGCCCCTCGCGGACCTTCCCGCTCGCCGACTTCTTGCCGAGCACGTCCTGCGCGACGCCGTCCGCGAGGGTGAGGTCCACGAAGGTGCGGCCGCGATGGACGGCTCGGATGGCGGCGAGGAGGTCCAGGTCGGGCGCTTTCTTGATGACGTACCCGGCCCCCCCGGCCGCGAGCACCGACCGGACGTAGGCCGGGTCGTCGTGCATCGTCAGGATCAGCACCTTGGTCTGGGGACTGTCGCGGCGGATGTCCTCGATGGCCTGGATGCCGCTGCGCCCGGGCATGGTGATGTCCATCAACACGACGTCGGGCGAGGTTTCGAGCGCCTTCTGGTGGGCCATGGCGCCGTCCGCGGCCTCGTCGACCACCTCCATGTCTGGCTGCGCGTTGACCAGCATGCGGAGCCCGGCCCGCAGCACCGCGTGATCGTCAGCGATCAGGACCCTGATCTTGCCCATGGCGTGTTTCCTCCAGCGGGATGGTGACGTAAATGGTCGTGCCGCGGCCGGGCGTGGATTCGATGGCGATGGCGCCGTTGACGAGGTGGGCGCGCTCCCGCATGCTGTGCAGCCCCAGGTGCTTCGTCGCGCGGGACATCTGCAGGGTCGCGTCCACGTCGAAGCCGCAGCCGTCGTCCTCGATGATCGCCCGCACCGCGCCGTCCTGCCGCTCCACGACCACGCTGACGAGGTTGGCCCTCGCGTGCTTGGCGATGTTGGTCAGGGCTTCCTGGAGGATACGGTACAGCGTGATCTCGACCGGCGCGGGCAGCCGTCCCTGCTCCAGGCCGGGGGCGTGCAGGTCCACCGTGATGCCGTAGGCCTGGGTGTACTCGACGACGTACCGCTCCAGCGCGGCCGCCAGGCCCAGGTCGTCCAGCGCGCTGGGGCGCAGGCCGATGGCCAGGCGGCGGACCTCGTCGAGCGCCTGGGCCGCGACCCGTCGGAATTTGCCGGCGTGAGCGCGGGCGGCGGACAAGGTCGGCGACGTCTCGATCGTATGCAGCCCCACCAGCAGGGACATGAGCGCCTGTCCGGTCTCGTCGTGCAGCTCGCGGGCGATCCGGCGCCGCTCCTCCTCCTGGGCCGAGATGACCTGCTCCAGGAGCCGGGTGCGCAGCTCGGCGGCCTGCACCCGCTCGGTGATGTCACGGATGATGCTGCTGAAAAACCGCTTGCCGTGCTGCGTGAACTCCCAGAAGGCCAACTCCAACGGGATCTCCCGGCCGCTCTTGTGCCGGCCGGGCAGGTTCACCCGCTCCCAGGCGAGGTGGCGGCGGTTCGTCGCCAGGTACCGGCCCATCGCCTGCTGATGCACGCTCCGGAGGCCCTCGGGCATGAGGAGCGTGAGCCGCTGGCCGATCAACTCCTTGGTCGCGTAGCCGAAGATCTGCTCGGCCGCCCGATTCACGAATACGATCGTGCTGGACTCGTCGATCGTGATGATGGCCTCGGCCGCCGTCTCGGCCACGGTCCGGTAGCGCTGCTCGCTCTCGCGCAGGGCCTCCTCGGCGAGCTTGCGCTCGATGAACTGGCCCACCTGGCTGCCGATCGCCGTCAGCATCTGCAACAGGGCCTCGTCGGGCGCTTGCAGGGCGTCGCTGTAGAACTCGATCACGCCGAGGACCTCGCCGCGGCTGAGGATGGGGAAGCCGAACGCGGCGTGCAGGCCGGCCTTCGCCGCGGCGGGGGCGCGCGGATAGTTCGGGTCGCAGAGCACGTCCGGCAGCCAGACCGGCTTCCGTTGAGCCCAGATGCGGCCGGGCAGGCCCTCGCCGGGAGGGAAGGTCAGGGCGCGGGTCAGAGACTCGAACTCGGCCGCCCGGCGGTCGGGCGGGCACCACAGGTCCGTGCAGCGGATCACGCCCGCGTACCGGTCCACCTGCCAGAAGACCCCCACCAGCCAGTCCAGGCTCTGGCAGATGGCCGTGAGGATCTTGGGGGCGGCGTCGGTCAGGGTCGGCGATTCCGCGAGCACCCGCGTGACGGCGTACTGAGCCGCCAGGCGGCGCTCGTCCCGTTTGCGCTGGTGCAGGTCTCGCTCCAGCGCGTGTTTGGCGGCCTCGAGCTCCTGCGTCCGGCTCACGACGCGGCGTTCCAGTTGCTCGTTGAGGGTGCGGATCTCCTGCTCCGCCCGTTTCCGGGTGAGGCACTGGGCCAACGGCTCGGCCACCAAGGACAGCTTCCAGACCGTGGCCTCGTCCAGGGCGCGGCGCGCGAACAGGCCCATCACCCCGACGGGGCGGTCCTCGACGGTCAAGGGGTAGGCGGCGAAGGACACCAGCCCTTCCGCCTCGGCCCAGCTCCGCGAGCGAAGCACCGGGTCGGTCGCGACATGGTTGGTCACGTAGGGTCGGCGGGTGCGGGCGAGGCGGTCGATCTCCCGCGTGTGGATCGGGGAGAGGCCCGGCGTTGAGTCGGGACAGGGCACGGGGCCGGTGCTGGCCTGCAGCTCGAGCTCGTCGTCGCCCTCGCGGTAGGTCCACACCCGGACCAGGGCGGCGTCCAGGTGGCGGAGCAGGATGTCCGCGCAGTGCTGCAGGATCGCGGACAGGTCGCCGGATCGGAGGACGGCCGCGCTGATCTCGACGTTCAGGGCGGCGTCGTCGGCGCGCCGGCGGAGCTCCTCGTGGGTGCGCTGGAGCTCGGCGAAGCCCGCCGCGTTTTCCAGGGCGGTCCCGGCCAGGGTGCTGATGTATTCGGCCAGCCGGACCTCGTGTTCGCCGAACAGCCCCTCCACGCGCCGGGCCGTCACGTAGAATCCGCCGATCACCCGCCCGCGGACGGCGATGGGCGCGCACAGCACCGCCAGATCGTCCTGGAGCGCCAGGCCCGCGTCGCGGGCGCGGCCGTCCTGATGGGCGAGGATCACCGGCCGTTGGCCCGCCAGCAACTCGCCGGCCACCCGCTCGTTGAGGGCGGCGTCCGACGGGCCGGCCACCGTCCGGATCTCGGTGCGGCCCTCCGCGGGCACGATCTCGATCACGGCGCTCCGCTCCGTTCGCAGCAGGGTCACGGCCGCGTCCCGCACGGCGGCGAAGATGGTCTCCCGCGTGAGCGCCGAGGCCAGTCGGCGGCCGGTGTCCAGCACCGCGTCGAATCGATCGACCAGGGAGAGGGTGGCCGTCCGGCTGTGGCCGCTCCGCGCGACATCTTCCTGCCGCCGGCGGGGCATCGCGTCCACCCCGAGGCCGTGGAAAAGCTGGTGGGCGTGCGCCAGGTCCTGGGTCGTGTCCGGCCAGCCCAGCTCCAGGCCGACCAGGCCCCGCGCCAGGAGGGTCTGGGCTTCCTCGTAACGGGCGGCCTGAGCCCTGGCGATCGTCAGGCTGCGGTCGAGGAGCCGGCGGGCCCGTCGCGGGCGTTGGCCGGCGGCCGCCAACAGACCGGCCTCGCGCAGCGCGTGCGGCAGGCTGTTGCGGAAGCGCGAGCCGAGGCGCAGCGCCCGTCGAACGGCCGCCCGTGCGTGATGCAGGCAGGCCTTCCGCCGGCGCGGGTTCGAGAGGGGCGCGCGTTCCGCCTCCCGGCGATAGGCCGTGGCCAGCCAGGCATAGAGCGGCACGACGTACTCGTTCTGAAGGCCGGCCCGGCGCACCAGGTCCCGGGCGCGGGCGAGGACCCCCGCCGCCTCGGCCGGCCGGCCCTCCGCCAGGAGCCGGAGCGCCTCGGCCTGCAGCACCGAGGCGATCGCCTGCACGTCGTCCCTCGGTCGTTGGAGTTCCCGTTGCAGAATGTCCTTGGGCACGCGCCCCTCGGTGGCGAGCGCCCAGATTTCGAGGCTTGTGGCGAGGCCCTGGGTGTTCCCCAGGTCGAGGCACCGTTGGTAGAGCCGCTGGCTGAGCTCCGCGGCCCCCCGGAGGTCGCCCAGGCGGTAGAGGCAGAACGCCAGGTGCCACTGCGCGGCGTCCCCTTCCCAGGGGTCGCCGGTCTGCTCGAGCAGGCGCACCGACTCGCGGCATTTCTCGATCGCCTCGGCGTACCGGGAGGCCGCATAGAGCAGCACGCCGTAGAAGTGCAGGGTCTGTCCCTGGCCCCACGGGTCGCCGAACGCGCGCCGGAGCGAGAGCGATCGCTCCAGGTAGACGATCCCCCGCCGGAACCAGGGGACCATGCTCATGGCCGGTCCGTGCTCGGAGTAGGCCTGGGCGAGCTCCGGCGTCGGGGGGTACCGTTCGGCCAGGTTCATCTCCCGCAGGTGCGCCCACAGGCAGGCGAACCGACCCCGCTGAAACCAATAGGCGTAGCCCAGCCGACTATAGAGCCGCATCGCGAGCAGGTCCCTGTCCGCTCCCTCCAGCGCCCGCCGGCCGACGAACAGCGTCGGCCACAGGCTATGCAGGGTCTGGACGCCGACTTCCCAGAGCAGGCCGGCGCCGAACGCGAGCGCCCGGCGGGGCACGCGCGCGCCCAGGAGCCGGAGCGCCTGCTCGATGGCGGCGATGGCCTGCGTCATGTCCCCGCGTTTGAACGCGAGCTCGCCGAGCCGGCCGTCGAGCTGCGCACGGACGTCGTCGGTCTCGGCCAGCAGGCGGGCCGCGAGATACCATCGGGCGGCCTCCTCGTACCGGCCGCGCAGCATGAGCACATCGCCCAGGCCCTGCGCGACCTCCCGACGGGTCTGCGGGGCGGCGGACCGGGCGCCCCGCTCGGCGATCCGATAGTAGTGCTCCGCGTTTTCCAGGGCATGGCGCGCGCGGGCGGCGGCGGCGGCGGTCAGGGCGTGGGGAAGGGCCCGGCCGTACTCGCCCGCCGCGTCGAAGTGAAAGGCCAGGTCGAACACCCGCTCGGGCGAAACGCCTTCGATGCAGAGCGCGGCACGGTGGTGGAGGTGGCGGCGTTCCGCGTCGTGCAAGCGGGCCAGGAGCGCCTCGCGCAGCTTGTCGTGCAGGAAGGTGCAAGACCGGCCCGCCGCGTCCATCCAGACGAGATGTCGCTGGCGGGCGATGCCGACGGCGCGCGCCCCCTCCTCCGTGGTCTGGCCCGCGAGCGCGGTGGCCAGGGGCAGATCGAAGGTCTTGCCGAGCACCGCGCCCACGGAGAGCAGGTCCAGCGTCTCGGCCGGCAGCATGTCGAGCCGGTGAGCCAGGAACGTCGCCGCCAACCGCGACGGCTGCGCATCCGACAGGGCGCGGGGCGTGAGCCGCCAGATCGGCCGGCCGGGCCGGAGCTCCGTCGAGTCCGGCTCGGCCACCATCGCGCCGCTCTCGACCAGGCCGCGGACGAGGGCCACGGCCATGAACGGACTGCCGCCCGAGAGGCGCGCCACGAGGTCATACGCCTCGTCCGGCACCGGTCCGGCCATGGACTGGATCAGGCGTCGAAGCTCCGGCGGGTCGAAGGGGCTGAGCCGGAGGTGCAGGTGGGGTTCAAGGGCGCGCAGGGGATGTCCTGCGGCCACTTCCTCGGAGCGGAAGGCGGCGACGATCAGCACGTGGCCGCCGTTCGCCGCGCGGGCCTGCTGACGCCAGGAGGCCAGGAGCTTGACGGTCTGCTCGTCGGCCCATTGGCAGTCGTCGAGGATGACCACCAACGGACGTCCGGGCTCGCCCAAGGCTTCGAGCAGACGGATCAGCGCCGCCAGGTTTCTGGTTTCGCCGTACGCCTCCGGTCCCGGCGTTGCCCGGCCGTCGGGCTGGAGCAGGTCGCACAGCTGCGGCATGGCCGTGCAGACAGCGGCTCTGACGCCGCTGTCCGCGAGCCGCTGGTGCAGCCGGGGACCCAGCTGCGGCTCGACGTGGGTGGAGGCCAGCAGGCCGGACACGACGTCGTCGAGGACCTGGAACGGTCGTTGGGCCGCCAGGGCGACTCCCTGCCCCCGGAAGAGTCTGGCGCCCTGGCGGACCATCGTGAGGGCCAGCTCCTCCAGGAGGCAGGTCTTACCGCCGCCCGATTCCGACTCGACGAAGACCAGTCGGCTGTGCCCCCCCTGCGCCAGGGCGAACTCGGTCTGCAGCGCCTCGAGCTCGTCGGTCCTGCCGATGAAGGCGGGGGCGGTGAGCGTCCGTCGCCGATCGTGCGCGCCGACGGCGATGTCGGGGTCCCGGGCGCCTTGCTCCAACGCTCGGACAAGCTCGGCGAGGTCCGCGAGCGCCGCCGAGGCGGACTGGTAGCGGTCCTGCGGGTCCTTCCGAAGCAGGCGCAGCACGATCTGGTCCAGGGCCCGGGGAAGGGCCCGGCCGAGGCCCCGCAGCGACGGCGCGGGCGCGGTCACGTGCTGGCGGAGCAGCTCCCCGACCGTCTGTCCGACGAACGGAGGCCGTCCGGCCAGGCATTCGAACAGGACGACGCCGGCGGAGTAGAGGTCCGAACGATGATCCACTTCGTGGTCCAGCGCGCCCGCCTGCTCCGGAGACAGGTACAGCGCCGTCTCGATCGACTCCGAGGGGAGATAGGGCTCCGGCTGCCGACCCCGGGCCAAGCCGAAGTCGATCAGCGTCGCCCCTGAGACGGGCGACGCGTCGTCCACGATGATGTCCGCCGGCTTCACGTGGAGGTGGAGCACGCCGAGCGCGTGGGCGGTGCGCAAGGCGTCCAGGATGCAGCGGCCGACCACGAGGGTCTCGGACACCGAGAGGGGACCGCCCGCCAGGCGCGCGCGCAGAGAGGCGCCGGGCACGAAGGGGCTGACCACATGCAGCCGCCCGTTATGCCGCTCGATCTCCCTGATCGGCGCCAACACGCCCGGGCCGAGACCTCGGAGCTGCTGCGCCTCGCGCTCCATCCGACGGATGGCGGCGGCGGTGAGCGTCCCGATGGCCGCGGCCTTGACGATCACCTCGTCCCCCTGCGTCAGGTCTCTCGCCAGAACGGTCTCGATGCCGTGCTCGTCACGGAGCCGCTTGATGGGCAGGTACCGTTGGTCGAACGACAGGCCCGGTGCATTCGGCATGCGATTCAACCCTGCACGATCGCGGCCTCCTGTCCGACCGGACAGGAGCCGCTGCTGCCTCCCCGGCCTTGGGGACGGAGGTTGAGAGGACGGGACCGTCGTGGAAGGCCCTCACGCCGTCGGGGGCTAGCTTATCACAGGCGAGGCCGGTCACCTACACGGCCCGCGGGAGACGGTTCACAAACGCCCCTAAAGGCCCACTACATACAGGTGGAAGGAAACTGCCTACAAGAATGGGGGGATTCGATCTGATCGGTGAAGGCTCAGGAGCGAGTGCCCCCCTCGGGCGTGAGGGGAATCGTCGTTTCGACGCGCGTCGGCAGATGCAGCAGCTTGACGAACGAGGCTTCCACGGCCTTGACCTGGATCCGGCCTTCCACCATCTCGCCGGCCTTCAGGAGGAAGATCGCGCGATCCTTGCTGATGAACGCCATCGGCTCGCCCTCTCGCTCCAAGTAACCGAGGAACCGGAAGCCCTTGAGTTGCTCGCGCGCCTTCTGAGCCGCGATGGCCTCAGGAGAGGGGGGCGGCACGGAGGCCACGACCACCGGCGGGGGCGCGGGGGGAGGCGGCGGCGCGCTCCGGCGGGCCTGCTTGCTCGCCTGCTCGGCCAGGATGCGCTCCTTGACGACCTCGATGGGGGTGAAGATGTTCTTGGGCGGCTTGAAGGAGTTGTCGGCCGATTCCACGCGGGCCGGACGCTTCACGGCGGGGGCGCCGGCGGCCTGGGGCGGCGGCGCCGTACCGGTCTTGTAGGCCAGCGGCATCCGCTGAACCTCCGGCTCCGTCCAGACGCGCGACAGGATCACGGTCGCCCAGGCGGCCCACAAGCAGACGAGGAGCACCCGCAGGCGACGGTCGCTCATACCGCCTTGTCCCCCGCCGCCGGTTCGGGACGCAGGAACGTCACCGCCCGAATGCTGAACTCGACCCCGTGGCCCTCGCGGTCGCGCGAGGCGTTCAGGCTCTCGATCACGACGTAGGAGTTCATCGTTTCGATCCGATGCAGAAACCGTCTGATGGCCGGATAGGCGCCGGCGACCCGGAAGGTCATGGAGGCCTTCAGGACCCGCTGATGCTCGACCGGCTCCACGGTGTAGGACATTCCGGGGATGACCACCTGATCGTGCTGCGCCAGTTCGGAGACGGCCAGGATCAGGGCGGGGAACTCCGTCCGCGCCGGCAGCTCCTTCCAGACCGCGGCCAAGTCTTCCAGGGTTTTCCGGATGGCTTTCTGGCGGCCCTGCTCCTGCCGGGCCGTCACGTAGGCGGCGTCCGCGGCGGCGAGCCGTTCCTGCGCCGGCTGCCAGAGCAAGACGGCGACCCCCGCCGCGGCGGTCACGGCCATCAGGGCGAGCAAGGCGAGCGGGGTCAGGCTGCGGGCCCCGAGGCGCATGGCGGGCGATGCGGGAGAGGACAGGGTGAGCATACGACCTCTGCGACTACGACGTCGGGTTGTACGTCACCGTCAGGGTGAACGTCACGACGGGCGTGCCCGGTGCGGAGGACTCCGGGCGGCCCTTGGAGTCCTTCGGCCGCAGCTCGGCCGTGTGATGCTCCGACAGCACCACCTTCTCGAAGACCGGATGCCGTTCGAGCTCCTCCACGAAGGCGGTCACGTCCTTGAGCGTGAGGGCGGTCCCCGCCACGGTGATCGTCGTCCCGCTGAAACTGAGCGACACCGAGGCGATGGAGGTCCGGGACGGCACCGTGCTCTCCAGATCGCTGAGGAAGCGCGTCCACGAGAACGCGCGCTTCTCCAGCAACTGGTTCGCGAAGGCCACCTCCCGCGGCAGGGTCTTCGCCCGTTCCTCCGTGAGCGCGAACCCCGCCTCCCTCGCCCGGGCCAGGAAGGTCTTCGTGTCCGCCCTGAGCCGCTCGGCGGCCTGCTCGTGCCGGAGCGCCTCGTCCTGCAGGGCCAGGCTGTCCGTCCAGGCCCAGAACGAGAAGGCTGCGGCCCCGAGGACGAGCAGCCACAGGCCGAGCTGGATCGTGCGCAGGAGGCTCCAGCCCGGCGTCGTGAAGGACAGCGAAAGGTGTGGCAGCATCAGGCCTCCCAGACCCCGGCCAGGGCGGCCAGCCGGGTCGCCGTGGGCGGCTCCTGCGACGAGCCGTCGGGCAGCGTGGCCGGGACCTGCTCCAGGTCGTCCAGCCGGGTCACGACCACCCCCTGGCCTTCCACCCGGGGCCGCCACCCGGTCTCGCGACCGGCCGGGAAGCCTGCCGCCGCGTCGCCCGCCAGGAAGAGGTGGCGGGGGCCGGCCTCCGGCTCGCGCAGCGACGTGTCCAGGTAGGCCTGCAGGGTGGCCAGGACCTCCTCGGCGAACAGCGTCTCCTCGTCGACCGGGAGCAGGGGCGCGCCGGCCGTGGGCTCCTCCGCGGCGGTCAGCCAAGCCTTGAGCCGGACGAGCTGCGGCACGGGGCCGGTGAAGGCGATGAGGGCGAAACCCCAATCCGCCCGATAGACATAGAACCACTCCCGCCGGGCCCCATCACTCGGGGCCCGGGATCGCAGAGCCCGCTGCAACCGCTGGTGGTGCAGGTCGAAGACCTGCAGGCTCGCCAGGCCGACCCGGACGGGGTAGAGGCCGGCCTCGACACAGACCTCGATGTATTGCGCGACGATGTCCTCCCGGACGGCCGCCACCAGCACCAGGAAGGGTTTGCCGGCGGGGCCGATCCCATCCGGCCGGCGGAAGACCCGGTGGAGGAGCCTCAGGGGACCGGGGGACAGGTGGTATTCCTGCTGGAGCCTCCAGCGGAGGAGGGTGTCGAGGTCGGGGCGCTTGGCCGGCAGGGTTTCAAACTCCAGCAACGCGACCCGCGCGCAGGGATCGGGCAGGCTCAGGGCGATCGGCAGCATCCCCGTCGTGCCGCCCCGCAGGCCCTTGAGCAGGTCCGCCATCTCGCGGGGAGCGGCCACGTTCGGCCTGCTGTCCGACAGACGGAGCAGTCCTTCGCGCAGGGACGCGGTCCGGTCCCGGCGGCCGGCGGCGAAGGGCGTCCGCCGCCACAGCAGCCGTGGCCGGAACGGAGGAACCCGCACGAGCGTCGCTTGCCGGAGCCCGAACGACAGCCCGACGCGGGGACGGTGGACGGGGAAGAACATCAAGCGGCCTCCACGAAGGTGACCCGGTTGATCTCGCGGAGGGTGGTTTCGCCGTTGAGCACCTTCTCCACGGCCGCCTGGCGCAGCGTCGTCATGCCCTCGGCGAGGGCCGCCTTCCTGATCTCCGAGGAGGGGCGGCGCTCCAGGATCATTTCCTTGATCCGGTCGCTCAGGTCGAGGAACTCCGTGATGGCGCGGCGGCCGCGGTAGCCGAGCCCGTTGCAGGCGGGGCATCCCCTCCCGTAGTAGAGCGGGACCTCCTTGATCAGCTCCCAGTCCAACCCGGCCTCCTCGACCTGCGCGCGATCCTGCGGTGCGACGGTCTTGCAGCCCTGGCAGATGCCGCGGACCAGCCGTTGGGCCAGGATGCAGTTGAGGGCCGCGACGAAATTGTAGGGCTCGATCCCCATGTTCACGAACCGTCCGATCACGTCGAAGGTGTTGTTGGCGTGGACCGTCGTGAACACCAGGTGGCCGGTGAGGGCGGACTGGATGGCGATCTGGGCCGTTTCCGCGTCCCGGATCTCGCCGACCATGATCTTGTCCGGGTCGTGCCGGAGGATGGAGCGCAGCCCCCGGGCGAACGTGAGCCCCTTCTTCTCGTTCACCGGAATCTGCACGATGCCCGGCAACTGGTACTCGACGGGGTCTTCGATGGTGATGATCTTCTCCTCCTGGGAGTTGAGCTCGTTGATGGCCGCGTAGAGCGTGGTCGTCTTGCCGCTGCCGGTCGGGCCGGTGACCAGAACCATGCCGTAGGGCTCGGTGATGGCCCGGCGGAACCGGCGGAGGTCCTCGGCGTTGTAGCCGAGCCGGTCGAGGCGCAGGCCCTGCACGCCGGCGGCGATGTACTCCTTGTCCAGGATCCGGATCACGACCGACTCCCCGGCGGCGCTGGGGAGAATGGACACGCGGAAGTCCACCGTGCGCGCCTCGAGGCGCAGCTTGAAACGCCCGTCCTGGGGGATGCGCCGCTCCGCGATGTCGAGCTCGGACATGACCTTGAGGCGGGAGATCAACGGTGCGTGGAACTTCGCGTCCAGGGGGTCCATCGCGGCATAGAGGACGCCGTCGATGCGGTACTTGACGATGACCGCCCGCTCGGTCGCCTCCAGATGGATGTCGCTCGCGCGCTGCTGCAGAGCCCGCAGGATGATCGTGTCCACCAGCTTGACGACGGGGCTCTGGTCCTTGGCGATCTTGTCGACGGACAGGACCTCGTCACCGTGCTCGTCCTCGCGGACGAGGATGGGCCGGAACTCGGCCTGAATCTGCGTGAGGACGTGCCGCGCGCCCTCGTCCTGGGCCAGGGCCGCCTGGAGGGCGGCCCGCGGCGCGACGGCAAGGCGCACGGGACGGTGCAGGAGGCGCTCGATCTCGTCGAGGGTGCGGAGGTCCTGGGGGTCGGCGACCGCGATCGTGAGGAGACCGTCCTGCTCGCTGAGGGGCAGGAAGAGGTAGCGGCGCATCGCGTCCACGGTGACGCCGGGGACGCGTTCCGGTTCGAAGGCGTAGTCGCTCAGCGTGGTGAACGGCAGGCCGTATTGCTCGGCCAGGGCCTCCGCGAGCGGGAGGTCGGGGACGAGACCTTCCTCCCACAGGAGGCTCCGGAGCGGCCGGCCGCGCTCGCGCGCCCGCCGCGCGCAGGCCTGGGCCTCCGCGGGTGTCAACAGGCCGCGCTGGACGAGGATCTCATCGAGCGGGGTCAGTTGCACGGGTGCGGGCACGGAATCCTCCTACACGGTGCCCGCCAGCTCGAAGACGGGCAGATACATGATGATCACGACCCCGCCCACCAGGATGCCCATGACCAGCAGCAGCACGGGCTCGATCCAGGTGGTGATCTGGCTCAAGCGCAGGTCCATTTCGCCCTCGTGGAATTCGGCGATGTCCTGCAGCATGGTTTCGAGCGATCCGGTCGTCTCGCCCACCTCCAGCATCTCCAGGGACAGGGGCGGAAGGAACCGCTCGCTCCGCAGCGCATCCGCGAGGCTCGCCCCGTCGCGGAGCCGGTCGATGGCCCGGCCGAGCGCGTCCGCCAGGACGGTGTTGGTCAGGGCGCCGCGCGTGATTTGGAGGGCCGAGAGCAGCGGGATGCCGCCCGCCAGCATGGTGCCCAGCGTCCGGGCCAGCCGGATGATCTGATTCTTGAGCAGGATGTCCCCGAGGATCGGCAGGCGGAGCGTGAAGCGGTCCGCCCAAGCCCGGCCGACCGCCGTCTTGATCCATCGGTTGACCAGGACCACCAAGGCGCCGGTGCCGAGCATCAGGGCCGGCAAGGCCTCCTGGACCGCGGACACGGTGCTCAGCAGCAACTGGGTCGGCAGCGGCAGCGCACTCTGGCCCTGCTGGTAGATCTCCGCGAACGTGGGCATGACGTAGGCCATGAGGAATCCCACGACGCCGACCCCCACGACCACCAGGAAGGCCGGGTACGACAGGGCCTTCGTGACTTTCTCACGGACGCTGATGAGGAGCTTCAGGTAGCCGATGTAGCGCTGGAGCACGTCGACGAGGTTGCCGGTCTGCTCGCCGGCGTGGAGAGAGGCCCGGTAGACCTCCGGAAAGTAACTGGGATGCTGGGCCATCGCCTCGGAGATGGAGGCGCCGCCCCGGATCGCGGTCCGGAGACCCTGGAGCGCGGCGCGGAAGTCGGGCGAGCCGGCTCGCTCGGCGAGCAGCTCGCAGGTCTTCAGGATGGGCAGGCCGGCCTTGACGAGAGCGAGGAACTCTTGGTTGAAGACCAGGAACTCCCGCAGGGAGAGGCGGCGCCGTTTCCACGGCAGGCCGGGAGACCGACCGAGGGTCAGGCCGCCGCCCCCGCCCCGATGGCCGCCGAGGCTGAGCAGCAGCCACCCTTCTCCTTCGAGCCTGGCGCGAACCGTCCGCTCGTCGTCCGCCTCCGCCCAGGCTTCGACCACCCTCCCGTCTGCTCTCGCGGCCCTGTAATGGAAGCGCGCCATCGAGTGATTCGGACGGTGCCCCGTCGCCGCGGCGGTTACCGATCCGCAGGGGCGGCCGGAATGAGCAGCTCCTGCCCCGGGACGATCACGTCGCCGGCGAGGCCGTTCGCCTGCTTCAGGGCGTCGACCGACAGGCCGTGCTGGTGCGCGAGGCCCCAGAGGGTGTCGCCCGCCTGCACCGTCACGCGGGCGACCCCCGTTCGGACGGACTGGACATTGGCGATCTGGAGGGGAGGCTCGACGGGGGCGCTCGCGACCTCGGCCGGTGGGGACGGCGGCAGGGTGGCCGTCTTGGGCGGGGCTTTAGGAACGGCGGCGGGCGGCGCCGGCTCCGGCGTCGGCTTCTTGGCCTTGGCGGCCTGGGTTGACTTCCCCGGGGTGCGGGCCTGGCGCACCCCCAGCTCCTTGCGGAGCTGCTCCATCTCGGCGGTGCGGGTCGCCAAGGCGGCCTCGAGGTCGCGGACCCTGGCCTGGGCCGCCGCGGCCTCCGTCGCGGTCAGCCGGAGCCGGCCGAGCTCGGCGAGTTGCGCGTCGTGCTCGACCTTGACCTGCTGCAGGCGATCCCGTTCCGTCCGCACGGCCTTGAGTTCGGCCTGCCTCGATTCCAGCGCCTGCCGAAGCTCCGCGATCTGGGCCCTCAGTGTCTTGAGGTCCGCTTCCTGTTTGGCGGCGGCGATCCGCGTTTTCGCCATCTCCTCGCGTATGGCGGCTTCCTGGGCACGGACTTCGCGCAGCATGGTATTCAGGCGCTGTCGGGCGATCTCGATCTCCGAGGGTGTGCTCGTCAACCCGCCGCCGGCGCAACCGGTCGCGAGGAGCGCCACGCCCAGCCCGAGCGCCAGGCCGGTCAGGCGTCGGGCGCCGCCGGATGGGGCGTCACCATTGGTTGTAGGGGGTGCCGTTGCGCGCCACCAGGTCGGACCCGCTGCGCACGTCCACAATGCCGCCGGATTGATCATCGCGCATCTCCTGCCAGGTTGTGTCGGATTTGGTGAGGGGGTCCAGCGGGATCCGCCGCAGGTATCCCGCGGACACCAGGTCCGCCAGCGTCGAGGGATAGGAGCCCCGGTCGGCCTTGTACTGATCGATCGCGTCGCGGAGCGTGAACAGATTCTGCTTGAGGGCCGCCTCCTTGGCCTTGAGGATCGCCCCGCTCCACGAGGGCTGGGCGAGGGTCAGCAGGATGCCGGCGACGGAGAGCACCACCAGCATCTCGATCATCGAGAAGCCGCGCTCCGCGGCGATCGTGCGCATGGTCGTTCACCAGTCGCGATACCGGGTGTTGTCGATCGCCAGGTCCGGGCTCATCGAGTACACGTCGTAGACGTCCTCCTCGCACCACTTGTCCGTGTCCGGAGGGTCCGCGTAGCACCGGAGCCCCCATTCGGCCCTGCCCGTCATCGGATCGATGGGGAGGCGGCGGAGGTACCGCTTGATCGGAATGGCGCTCGCCTTCTTCTCCTTGACGGCCGCCTCCTCGCTCGTCAGCTCGATCCCCAGCAACGTCGTGAGCTTCTTGGGATAGCCGGTGAGCCCAGTGTTCTGTTTGCAGCTCAGCTTGTTGTCCTTGCACATCGCGCCGAGCAGGGTGTCGCCGTCCCGGGCCCAGTCCTGGCGGAACTGGTCGATGGCGAGCCGCATCTCCCGCAGCTTCTGCCGCAGCTCCAGCTCCTGGCTCCGTTTGGTCGCCATCTTGGCCACGGGCATGGACACCGCGGCCAGGATGAAGAGCAGGGAGAGCGTGATCAGCATCTCCAAGATCGTCACCCCGGCCTGGGCGGTCGGGATGGACGCGACAGGCGTC
The DNA here is from genome assembly GCF_979578155.1 of Candidatus Nitrospira neuquenensis. Lineage (NCBI taxonomy): Bacteria > Pseudomonadati > Nitrospirota > Nitrospiria > Nitrospirales > Nitrospiraceae > Nitrospira > Candidatus Nitrospira neuquenensis. The sequence goes on from NZ_CEFZDU010000004.1 coordinate 109,758, forward strand.
GTCCCCCTCGTCGGCATCAGCGCACCCGGACCACGGCCCGTCCGGCCCGGATCGGCATCGGCTTCGCGTCGGGTCCGGTGATGGACGCGTCCTGGATTTCGAGCACACCGATCCCGGCCGCCTTGGCCTGGAATTGCAGAGTGGCCAGGATGCCCTGGCCGCTTACCGGCTCACCCTGGCGTTGCAGGCGGAGCGTGACGATTCCTCCTGCCGGATTGCCGGCGGCGCTGACCGATCCCCGGGCCCCTCCCCGCGTCAGCAGCTCGCCCTCCTTGGCGCCTCGGAACAGGAGCAGATTGGGGTTGTACAACAGCGTCAGGGCCGAATCGGTCAAGGCGGCGAGGTTGTCCACCGACAGTTCGATCTGGACCTCCTGTCCGGCCGGCGCGGAGATCTCGCCGGGACGCAGCGCCAGACGGGTCGCGCCGCCGGCGACCTGATCGCTCCCCCCCTCGCCGGACTCCAGCGGGCCCGCCTCGAGCGCCGGGGCCGTCCCCGCCGCGTCGGTCGAGCCGGAGAGAGGCGGGGCGGCCCCGAGGCTTCCCCCGCCCTGAGGTCCCGGCGGCGCGGGGCCGGCGGGCAGGTCGGCCGGGCGGGCCCGCGACTTGGTGCTCGTCTTCCGGGCCAGGGGCGAGAACAGGGGTTCGGTCGTGTAATTGCCCTCCGTGCCCGACCAGAAGGCCTGGGTCGTGATGTCCGGCATGGTCAGGCTGCGGATGATGTGGGGGGTGATCGTCAGGATCACCTCCGTCGTGGTGGTCTCGTTCTTCCACGAGGAGAGCAGGTCGCCCAGGAACGGGATGTCTCCCAGGATGGGGACCGTCGAACGCTGCTTGCGGTCCTCGTCCTGGATCAGCCCGGCCAGGACGACGGACTCGTCGTCCTTGACGTTGAGGATGGTTTCCGCCGTGCGCGTGCCGAACTTGAACTGGGCGATCCTGGGGCTGGCCTGGAGTTCCACCTGTTCGCCCACCCGCGTCACCTCGATCTTGACGTTGAGCGTCACTTCGTTGGTCAGGTGAATCGTGGGCTCCACCTTGAGCTTCACGCCCACGTCCTTGAACTCGATCGACGTGACGGTGGAGGTCGTGGGGGTGGCGCCCGTGACCGCGGTGCCGGGCAGCACGTTCGAGGTGGACAGCAGGATCGGCTGCTTGTCGCCGATGTTGATCTCCGCCTTCTTGTTGTTCAGCACGCGAAGCTTCGGGGAGGCCAAGGTCTTCGCCTCGGCCTCGGTCTTCAGGAGGTCGAGGGTCACGGAGTTGGGGATCGTGAAGATCCAGCTGTTGGTGCCCAGGGCGGCCAGGTGCTTGAGCTGGGTCAACGTGAAGGAGCCCGACGCCTCATTGCCGGAGAGCAGGGTTCCCGTCGCCTGCTTGCCGTAAGTGATGCCCCACTGCAGGAGCTTGCTCCGGTTCACCTCGAGGACCTCCACGTCCAGCAGGACCTCGGGGTCCCGACGGTCGTTGGCCAGGATGATCCGCTCGGCCATCTGGAGCTTCTCCGGGCGGTCGCGCATCACGATCGCGTTCACCGGCTCGTTGATCGAGATGCGTTTGGTTTCCAGCATGGTCCGCAGGAGGGTCAGCATGTCCTTGGCCTTCACGTTCGACAGGTAGAACGTGCGGATCATCAGGTCCTGGTACTGGTCCTGCTTTTGCCGATTGTTGGGCGCGATGAGCAGCGTGTCCGGGGCGATCTGCTTGGAGAAGAGGTTGTTGGTCGTCAGCAGGAGCTGCAGCGCCTCCTCGAAGGGCGTGTCCTTGAGGAAGATCGTGACGGGATCGTCCCGGACGTCCTTGTCGAGCACGAGGTTGACGCCGCCGGCGCGCGAGAGGATCTCGAACACCTCTTTCAGGCGGGAGTTCTGGAAGCGGAGCGTGATCGGTTGGCCGCTCCCGCCCAGGAGCTTCTCGTCGCGCTGCTGCTCGGTGAGGGCGCTGATGGCCTCCAAGGCCGGGGTGAGGGTGGGATCCAGGTGGACGGCCCGCTCGTAGGTTTCGAGGGCCTCGTCGTAGTGGCCCAGGCTGCGCAGCTTGTCCGCCGCCTGCAGGTGGTCCCGGGCCTCCTTCAGCCGCATGGCGTCTCCGACCGCTTCGTGGTGTTCGCCCATGGCGGGATCGAGCCCCGCCGCCTGCTGGAACTCCTTGAGCGCCTCGTGGACGAGGTTGTCCTTCAGGAGCTGTCGGCCACGGCTATAATGCTGCTCGGCGGCGTGCGCCTTGGCCTCGGTCAGCCGCTTCTGCAGCCCCTCGTCGAAGGGCGATTTGCGAAGGGCCTGGCGGTAGGCCGCCACCGCGGCGTCCCAGTTCCCCTCTGCGGCGAACCGGTCGCCCCGCCGCATCTCGGCGGAACCGCAGCCGCCCAGCCCGGCGAACACCAGGCCGGCTAGGATCCACACCGCTGCCACATGGAGAGAGCGATTCATGCTAACCAGATGGACCGGAGCCGGCTGTCGTGGCCGAGGTTCGTCCCGACACCCGGTGGCCGGTTCCCATTGATCGGCTGGCCTCCAGGGATTTCGGGAACTTAAGCAACGGGAAGGGGACAACCTCCTGCCGGCCATGATGGGGACAACCGGGCCGGACCCCTGCAGTAATGGGGCCACCCTAGCCCAGGTCAGGGGGTGTGACAATCCGAGCCAAGTGTTGGGTAAAATAGCCCCCCACATGTTGGCGGTTTCCTCGCAGGGGAAAAGCGAGGAGTGTGCCTCGAGACGCCGCGGTCCCTGTTCCGGCGCCTGGGCGAGGGTAGACCTGCGAGGATGGACCTGAAGGAGGAGCCGATGGCTGGTGCGGTGGTGTTCCGTTCCGGGCTCCTGTCCCTAGTCGCGACTCTGTTGGGGGCCGTCGGCCTCCCGGCCGACGCGGTGCCGGCGGCGGCCGACCTGCAAGCCCTCGTCCGGAGCACCGCCGCCCGGGTGAGTCCCGCGGTCGTGAATATCTCCTCCACCGTCGTCCTCCGGGACCTGGCCCTGACCGACGAAGGGCTGCCCTTCGGGCTGTTCCCCGAGCCTCCGCGCCGGCAGTACGGCCAGGGGTCCGGGGTCATCGTCTCCTCGGACGGCTACATCATCACCAACAACCACGTGGTGTCCGACGCGGCCGACGTCGAGGTGCTCCTCGCCGATCGTCGCCAGTTCAAGGGGCGTGTGGTCGCCACGGACCCCAAGACCGACGTGGCGGTCGTCAAGCTGGATGCGCGCGGGTTGCCGACCGTTCCCTGGGGCGACTCCAGCCGCCTCGCGGTCGGCGACTTCGTCCTGGCCGTCGGCAATCCGCTCGGCCTCAACCAGACGGTCACCTTCGGCATCGTGAGCGCGGTCGGCCGCGCGGACGTGGGGGTGGCCGACGTGGAGGACTTCATCCAGACCGACGCGCCGATCAACCCGGGGAATTCCGGCGGGGCGCTGGTCAACGTCCGGGGCGAGCTGGTGGGGATCAACACGGCCATCGCGAGTCCGACCGGTGGCAACGTCGGCGTCGGCTTCGCCATCCCGAGCAACATGGCCAGGGCCGTCATGCAGAGCCTCCTCAAGACCGGCCGGGTGGTCCGGGGGTTCCTCGGCGCCTCGACCCAGGACATGACGCCGGCCCTGCGGAAGTTCTTCAAGATGCCCCACGCCAGGGGCGCCATCGTCACCGACCTCCTGCCCGGCGGGTCGGCCGAGCAGGCGGGGCTCCGCCGCGGGGACGTCGTCGTGCGGTACGACGGGCAGGAGATCGTGGGCGGCGGCCGCCTCCGTAACCTGATCGGCGGGGCGCCGATCGGCAGCCGGCATCGGCTGGAGCTGCTCCGCGACGGCAAGCCGTTGTCGCTCGAGCTGGTCGTCCAGGAGGCGCCGCGGGAGCGGGCGCGCCGGCCGGCGCCGGCCGGTCCCGGGGTCCTGGCCCGCCATCCCCTCACCGGGCTCCTGGTCGACGAGGTGACGCCCCTCCTGGCCCGTCAGTACGGCGTGGGCGAGGGCGAGGGCGTCGTCGTGACCGAGGTGGAGGAAGGCAGCCCGGCCGAGGAGGCGGGGCTGGCGCCCGGCGACCTCGTCTTGGAGGTGAACCGCCAGCCCGTGCCGACCCTGGAGGCCTATCAGCGGGTCGTCGCGCCGATCAAGCCGGGGGACGACGTCCTCCTGCTGCTGAACCGCCAGGGCGCCGTCGTGTACCTTCCGGTCGAAGGCCGATGAGCCGTCCCGCCTGAGGGCGCGCCCCCGCGGCATCCTGCCCGGCCCCCCGCCGCACCTCGCGCGTCTTTGCGCTTTACAGTCGCCGCCCGCGTTGGTATAGTGCGTGCCACGTTTTATATTTTTGTAACACGATCGGGGGATGGCGTGAAGAAACTGGTGCGGTTCGGCGTGTCGCTGGATCACCACTTGCTGGAGGCGTTCGATCGCCATATTGCCCGCAAACGGTACGCCACCCGGTCCGAGGCGTTGCGGGATCTGATCCGGGACAACCTCGTCGGCCAGGAGTGGGACGAGAATCGGGAGACGGTCGGCACGATCACCTTCGTCTACGACCACCATGTCCGGGACCTGACCCGCAAGCTGACCGACCTCCAACACCGGCACCAGAAGCTCATCCTCTCCGGCATGCACGTCCACCTGGATCACGACCATTGCCTGGAGGTCCTGGTGCTCAGGGGACGGGGGAGCGAGATTCGCAGGGTGTCGGACGCCCTGGTCAGCGTCAAGGGCGTCAAGCACGGCAAGCTGACGATGACGACCACCGGGCGAGCGTTGACCTGAGGATGCGCGTCTGCGTGATCGACGGACGGGGGGGCGGGCTGGGGCGTCGGCTCGTCGAGGGGCTCCGGGGTCTGACCGAGGGCCGGCACGAGTTACTCGCCATGGGGATCACCGAGGCGGCGGCCGAAGCCATGGCCCGGGCGGGTGCGGCCCAGGTTGTCGTCGGCCGACCGGCCATCGTCCGAGCGGTCCGGGAGGTGGACCTGATCCTGGCCTCGGTGAGCCTCATCCTTCTCGGGGCCTGGCAGGGCGCAGTCACGTCGGACTTGGCGCGGGCGGTTCTGCTCGCGCCGGCCAGGAAGCTGCTCCTCCCCGTCAACGGCCTCGGCATCGAGATCGTCGGGGCCGCCACGCCCACGCTTGAGGCGGTGATCGCCCAGGCTCTCAGACGAACTGAAGCTGTGCTCCGAACGCCGCGTCCCACCTGAGCGCCTCCGCGCGCAATTTCCCCGGACCACGAAGGTCTGAACGGCCGGCAAGCCGGCCCAGGACGACGTTCGTGGGCGAATCTGGCGCCCACATGACCGTAGGGGCCGAAGAGGGCGCCCATGACATCGAAGGGAGCAAGTTGCTGGAGCGGCGGACGGCTGTGGTTGGGGGTCCTTCTGTTGTATCCGGCTTCGGCCGTGGCCCACGAGCCGGAATCCCCCGACGTGACCGTTCCGGAAGTGGCGATCCAAGGCGAGCGGCCGGTCGCCGCCTCCTCGCAACAATTCATCCCGGACAAGGAGATTCTCCTGCAGCCGCAGGGACGGCCGGCTCAAGTCCTGCGCTTGATCCCCGGGTTCATCACCGTGGAGCATTCGGGCGGGGCCGGCAAGGCCGACCAGTATTTCTTGCGCGGATTCGACGCCGATCACGGCACGGACGTCGCCTTCTTTACCGACAACCTCCCCATCAACCTGCGCAGTCACGGGCACGGCCAAGGCTATACGGACCTCAATTTCATCATCCCGGAAACGATCAAGGGCGTCGAGGCGTACAAGGGGACGTACCACGCGGAATTCGGCGACTTCGACACCGCCGGCGCCGTGCGTTTCGTCACGCGCGATGTCGTCGAGGAAGGGGTGGTGCAGGGAGCGGGGGGGCAGTTCGACACCCAGCGATATCTGCTGATGCTCTCCCCGACGAAAGGCCGGCTCCGGACGCTCTTCGCCGGGGAGCTCTACTACACCAACGGCCCCTTCGTGAACGACAACCGCTACGTGCGGGGCAATCTGCTCGGGAAGGCGACGATGAACCCGACCCCCCGCTCCGAGCTCAGTCTGACGGGCACCTACAACCGCTCCCGCTGGAACGGCTCCGGCGAGGTCCCCGTGCGTGCGGTCCAATCCGGCCAGATCACGCGGTTTGGGTCCATCGATCCGTCCGAGGGCGGGAGGACCGAGCGGGCGACCGGTCGGCTGGCCTACCATTACGATACCCCGGAGGGCGGCACGTTCTTCGCCGATGCCTACGGGATGTCGTATTCGCTCGACCTCTTCTCCAACTTTACGTTCTTCCTGAACGATCCCGTGGCGGGCGACGGGATTGTGCAGCAGGATCGCCGATGGGTGTACGGCGGAAACCTCGGCTGGCGCCAGGCGGGGAGCCTCTTCGGCGCTCCCGCGACCGCAACGACCGGGGTCCAGGTGCGCGTGGACGACATTCCCCTGTTGGGACTCGGCACCCAGACCGCCAGGCAACGGACGGGGACCACGGTTCAAAGCGCCGTCAACGAGGCCTCCTACTCCCCCTTCCTGAAGGTCGAAGTCCAGCCCCTCTCCTGGGTCCGTCTGGCGGGCGGGGTCCGGGGGGATTTCTTCACCTTCGCCGTGCGGAACACCTGCCCCACCTGCAGCCTGCAACCGGCCGGCCGGACGGACGCGGGCCTGGTCAGCACGAAGGCGAACCTGATCCTGGGGCCCTGGGGCGGCACGGAAGTCTTCGTGAACTACGGGACGGGATTTCACAGCAACGACGCCCGCGGGGCCGTCGCCGGGACGGCGTTGCCGCTGGCCCGCGCGACGGGCGCGGAGGTCGGCCTCCGATCGAAACCTTGGGGCGCGGATCGGCTTGAGCTCGTGGCCACGCTCTGGGGGTTGGACCTGACCTCGGAGCTCGTCTTCGTGGGGGACGAGGGGACGACGGAGGCGCGTGGGCCGACCCGGCGATATGGGGCCGAGCTCGCGGCGCGGGGGGCGGTGATCGGCCCACTCTACTTCAACGGGAGCGTGACCTGGACCCATGCCGCGTTCAGGGAGACGGGGGCGGCCCTTCCTCTGGCGCCGGAATGGACGGCCTTCGGCGCCCTGCTGCTCCGATGGCCCGAAGGGTTGGCCTCCCAACTGCAGGGCACCTACCTGGGGGTCAGGCCGCTCACCGAGGACCGGAGCCTCAAGGCCCCTTCTTGGCTGGAGTTCGACCTGATCGAACGGTATCGTCTGCCCATGAAACTGTCCCTGGGGCAACTGGAGGCGTTTCTGTTCGTCCAGAACCTGCTCAACACCAAGTGGGAGCAGGCCGCCTTCGCCTTCGAGTCCCGCCTCCGGAACGAGCCGGCGGGTGTCGTGGATGTCCATTTCGTCCCGGGCACGCCGCGGATGGTCATGGGTGGGCTCGCATGGTATTTTTAGGCCGACCATGACCCCGGGGATTCTCTCCCAGAGCTTCTATGCCCGCCCCACCCTCACGGTGGCCAAGGACCTGCTCGGCATGTGGCTGGTGCGGGAGGTCGGGGGGCGGCGGATCGAGGGACGGATCGTCGAGGTGGAGGCCTATGTCGGGCCGGAGGACCGGGCCTCCCACGCCTCCCGCGGCCGGACCGCCAGGACCGATGTGATGTTCGGCCCGGCGGGGCTCGCATACATCTATCTCATCTACGGCATGTACCACTGCTTCAACGTGGTGACGGAGCGCGAGGGCTATCCGGCGGCCGTCCTGGTCCGCGCGGTGGAGCTCGATGGAGCGGCGGTCGGAAGGCGCGACCGGGGAGGGAACCGCCCTCGGGCCGCTCTCGTGGACGGGCCGGGCCGGCTCTGCCGCACCTTCCAGATCGACCGCTCGCTGAACCGAGCCGACCTGACCGTCGGGCGCGGCCTCTGGATCGAGGACCGCGGCGACCGCTTCCCGCGCGGGCGGATCGGCGCCCATCCGCGGGTCGGCGTGGACTACGCGGGTGAATGGGCGGCCAAGCCCTGGCGGTTTCGGGTCACGGGGCTGGACGGCCGGTAAGGGTCGACGGGTCAGGCGGGAGAAACGGCGAGGGGGCGGCTGCCGCGCGGCAGCCGCCCCCTCGGTGTCTGCGGCCGGTACGTCGGCCGGCTTACTTCGGCATCCGGGTCGCTTCCTTCACGGGCGGCTCGATCTTGATCTGGGGGCCCTGCACGTTCGGCAGCCGGCCCGCGCCCTGTTTCTCGACGATCCGGTTGTTGTTCGCGTCCTGCAGCGCCTGCTGGACATGGTTGTCGGTCGCCTCGACGGACTGCACCAGCGCGCCGTCCCCGCCCAGGTTGGTCTGGCCGGGGTCATTGGCCAGCGGCTGCCCCGTCACCGGCGAGGTCGCCTCCTTGGCCGGATACCCGGGGTGCTTGGGGAGCAGGGCCGGGTTGGCGGAGGCCACGGACACGAGGAAGAAAACGCCCAACAGTCCTGCCACGCTTCCGATGAGAGTTCTCATAAGGCACGCTCCTTGTGAGATGAGGTGAAAGTAGGATACCGGTGACTGATCCTCGACGGGAAAGGGAAAAAAGTGGCGGTATCTTAGCGACCCCCGTCCCCCCTGTCAAGCCTGAGACGCCCGCCTCCGGCTAAGCCTGGCGGCCCCTCGGCGGGCGGCGGCCCCGGCCTCCCCGGCGGCGGTGCGGCGCGGGACGGGCAGCGGCCGCCGGCAGCCGGATGATGACCGCGGTGCCCTGGCCCGGTCCGCTGGCGATGGAAATCTGCCCCCCGTGCTCCTCGACGATCTTCTTGACCGTCGCCAGGCCCAGGCCGGTGCCGGCCCGCTTGGTCGTGAAGAAGGGCTCGAACACCTTGCCCATGTGCTCGGTCGGAATGGGAGCGCCGTCGTTCTTGATCAGAATCTGGGCCTCGGAGCCGCGCCCCGCCTTGTGCTGGCCGACCTCGATCGCCAGGTGTCCGCCGGGGGTCATGGCCTCCAGCGCGTTCTTGAACACGCTGAGGAACACCTGCTGCAGCTTGGCCTCGTCGCACCGGATCTGGTGCAGGTTGGCGGCGTAGTCCTTCGTCACCCGGATTCGGTTCATGTCCAGCTCGGTCGCCACGACCGTCAGGGCGTTCTCGATGACGTCGGGGATGCGGCAGAGGCGCCGGTTCAGCTCCAGCGGCTTGGCGAAGTCGAGGACCTCGTTGAGCAGGGCCTCGACGCGGATGAGGTCCCGCATCGCGTTCTCGACGCGGGTCTGCGAGTCGAAGTCGAGGGAGCCCTCGCCCGTGACCTCCTCGAGCTGCGCGCGGATGGACGCGAGCGGCTCGCGCACCTCCGTCGCCAGGAAGGCGCTGAACTCGCCGAGCGCCGCCTGCCGCTCCTGCTTGCGGATGAGCGGCTCGGACGAAGGGGCCGGCTGCGGCGGGGCCTGGGGCTCGCCCGGTCCGGCCGGCTCCGTCCTGGGGCCGGGGGCCGGCGGCTCCTGCAGGAGCTCGACCAGCTTGACCATCAGGGGTTCCAGCACCCGGGCGTCCGGCAGCGCGTACTGCATCGGGCTCTTGGAGGCCAGGGTGATCGTCCCGCCGACCTGGCCCCGGACGAAGAAGGGGACGACCAGGGCGGACTGGAACCGGTCGCGGTAGAGGTGCTTGTGGTCGATGAAACGGCCCTGGGTGGAGGCGAGGTCGTGGTCCACGCGGGTCTTGCGGTGGCGGACGGCCCAGCCGGAGGCCGAGGCGTCGAGCGCCAGGCGCTGGCCAGCCTTGAGGTCCCTCTTGGGATCGCCCTTGATCTCGCCCGCGATGCCGAGCACCTCGACGGAGCCGACCAGCGGATCGTAGGAGGCCACCCAGGCCCGGTCGAAGGGCAGGGTCTGGGCGGACTCCTTGAGCAGGGCGACGACCCGCTCCTGCACCTCCGGCGTGGCGTAGGACGCGGGCGCGGCGAGCGGCGGCTCGGCCGGCGCGGCGGCGGGGGCCGGGACCGGTTCGGTCGCGACGTAGGGCCGGGCCAGGATCACGCTCCCGTCGAACAGCGAGGCCCGCTCCAGCGCGGCGGTGATCTCATCCCCCGCGCTCTCGATCAGGCCCTTTTCCTTCTTCGAGAAGCTCGCGCTCTCCTTGCGGCCGATGACGAGGAAGCCGTAGGTGCGCTGCCGGTGCGTGAGCGGCAGCGCCAGCAGGGACTTGGAGCCGGGCGTGAGGATGCGCAGGCGGACGCAGCGGCCGCCCTCGCCGTCCCCCGACTCGCGCGGCGCCGTCGGGTCGAGGACGGCCAGCGCGCGCAGGATGGCCTGGGTCTCGCGCGCGGAGAAGCCGCGGCAGCCCTGGGACACCGGCGGCTGGCCCTCGCGGTCGAAGATCGCGACGAGCGCCGACTCGACGCCCAGCTCGTTCAGAGCGGTCGTCAGGGTCCGCTGGAGCGTGGTCTGTTTGTTCGCGCGGGCGCGCTCGGCGTTGGACGCCACGGGTTGCTCTCCTCGGGTCAACGGCGCGCGCATTCTAACAGCGGGGCGGGGGGACTTCAATCCAGGATTTTCGGCGGACGGGGCCGCCGCACCACGATCTCGACGCGGCCGTCCTCCGACACCCAGAGGTTCAGGACCGTGCTCACCAGGCTGATGATCAGGGCGCCCCAGACGGCGGGCCAGAACCCCGCGACGAGGAAGCCCTTCACCAGCAGGGCCGTGAGCTGCAGCAGCAGGGCGTTGATGACCACCATGAACAGCCCGAGCGTGAGCAGGATGAAGGGCAGGCTCACGAGGTAGAGCAGGGGGCGGACGATCGCGTTCAGCAGCGAGAGGACGACCACGGCGGCCAGGCCCGCCGCGGCGCTCTCGAACGCGAGACCGTCCACGACTTGCGTGGCCACCAGCACGGCCGCGGCGGTCACGGCGAAGCGGATCAGCAGGCCCCGCATCACTTGGCGCCGGGCTTCGGGGGCACGGCGGAGAACCGGACCTCGCTGGCGGTCACGCCCGTCGCGTCCTGGGTGACCTCCGCGACCACGCGATGGCCCACCTGCAGGGCCTCGCGGCTGCTGGCCTCCTTGGTCGTCCGGTACTTGGTCTGGGCGGTGGTCTTGATCGTGACGGTCTTGTGGTCCGGCGTCTGGACGACCAGATGGCCGGCCTCGACCGCGGTCACGGTGCCGAGGACATGGGTGCTCCCCTCGTGGGCCCGGAGGGCGGTGGAGGACAGCAGTAGGGTCAGCAGGCTCACGAGGGCCAGGCGCATCGTCGGTTCCTTTCCGTTAGATGGTCGTTCAATGCTGATGAGCCGGCGGGGGCGTGCCCACGTCCTCGCCCTGCAGGAACCGCTCGAACTCCTGCTCCTGCGCCAGCTCCTGCGGCGTCTTGGGGTTGTAGCGCTTCATCTCCTCCAGCTCCTCCGGCGTGAGCTTGGGGAGGTGGCGGATGAAGTGCACGAGCTTCCAACTGTCCAGGTCCTTCTCCGGCTCCCCCTTGCCCCAGGCCGGCATGCCGGTGAAGCGGATGCCGTTGTGGATGATGAAGAACAGCTCGCCGTCGCTCAAGGACTGCGTCTCGGCCTTCCGCAGGTCCGGTGCCTTGGGATAGACGTTCTTGCCGATCGTCGTGTCGCCGCTCCCGTCGTTGGCGTGGCAGGTCGCGCAGTGGTCGGCGAAGTGCCTGAGCCCCTCCGCCAGGACCTCGGGGCCGGCCGGGATCGGGTTGGCGGCGTTCCGCCGTGCGTAGGGAATCGCCAGGTGGCGCGCGTACCGCGCCATCGCGACTTCCAGGGCCGACGGCTCCGCCTTGGCGCTGAAGCCGGCCATGAAACCCTGGTAGCCGAACCAGCCGAGCAGGCCGGCCGCTGCGGCCAAGCCGAGCAGGACCGCGAGCCGGATGCGGGAATGTCCGGTCATGGATGGCCCTCCGTCGGGGGACGCTCGGCAGTATACAGGGTTCTACGCTCTCCCGCCAGGCCCGGTCCCGGCGTCCCGGGGGAGGCCGTCATCCGGCCGACGTCGCTGGGAGTCGGCCCGCCAGCCGCAGCGCGAGCAGGGCCGTGATGGGCAGGTAGATCAAGAGGCCCGTCAGGCCGAGCAGCGCCTCGCCGATCCAGAAGGTGACCGCGAGGTTGAAGATCAGGACGCCGTAGTAGAGCCCGCAGCCCAGGAGCAGGCTTCCCGTCACGGACCGGCCCTCCGCGGTCGGCAGCGGTCCCAGCCGGCGGTCCACCGCGAAATAGGCGCCCAGCGCGATCAGGCCGACGACCGCCCAGCCGGCGAAGTTGGCCAGGGTCACGCCGTAGTAGAGGCCGGGGTCGGGATAGTAATAGATGCGGCCGAGGAACCAGCGGTCCCCGCGGAGGGCGACCGGGTCGATCACGACGTCGATGAAGACGAAGAACAGGACGGTCAGCCCGAGGACCGGCCGGGAGGTGCGGACGGCCGGATCGTAGGCCAGGGCCAGCCGGCCGGCGAGCGGCCCGCCGCCCGCCGCCCCGGCGGGGCGACTCGGCAGCAGAAAGAGGAGGGCCAGGCAGTAGCTCGCGTAGAGGAGAAAGGTGAAGGACAACGAGTCCATGAACGGCACGTTCGACAGGTACAGCTCCTGCCCGACCGTGGAGCCCGTGTAGACGTACCAGCCGAAGGGGAGGCCCGTCCTCGTGGAGGAGAACTCGCAGGCGAAGGCCGTCACCCAGCCGATCGCGAAGAAAATGCCGGTCCGGCGCCAGCCGATCAGCCGCCGGGCCGCGAAGAGAAAGGCGGCCAGGAAGAGGAATACGTAGGGACGCAGGAGGAGCGTCTTGATCAGCAGCTCGAGGACGTCCATGCGCGACCGCGTTGCGAGCGTTGAATGGTGAGTGTGCCGTGACGAACACGCACCGCCACGCGCATCACTCAACACGCAAAACGATGTGTCACGCGTACCCGTGGTCCCGGAACCAGCGCACGGCCTTCTCCAGGGCGACCTCCACCGGCGTCTGGGGCAGGTCCAGCTCGCGGAGCGCCTTGCGGCAGTCGTAGTGCATCCGGTACTTGGCCATGCGGACGCCCTCCAGCGGGATGCGCGGCGGGCGGTGCGTCACGTAGTCCGCGAGCCACCGGTTCAAGTGGGCGAGGGGGAGGATCGCCTGCCAGGGGAGCTTGACGCGCGGCGCCGGCACGCCCGTGAGGCGGCTCAGGATCTCGAAGATCTCGCGGAGCGAGAGGTTCCGGTTGCCCAGGATGTAGCGCTCGCCGACCCGGCCCCGCTCCATCGCCCGCAGGTGGCCGATCGCCACGTCGTCCACGTCGATCAGGTTCATGCCCGTCTCGATGTAGGCCCACATGCGGCCCTTCATGAAGTCCACGATCATCCGGCCGGTGGGCGTCGGCTTGATGTCGCGCTCGCCCACCGGCGCGCTGGGGTTGACGATGACGACCGGCAGCCCCGCCTGCGCCCGCTTCCGGACTTCCTGCTCCGCGAGGTACTTGGACCGCTTGTAGTGGCCCGCCATCTGGTCGAGCGAGACGGGCGTCTCCTCCGTGCCCGGCCCGCCGCCGGGCGGGAGCCCGATCGCCCCGATCGTGCTCGTGTAGACGATGCGCTCGACGCCCGCCTCGCCCGCCGCGTCCAGCAGCGCGCGCGTGCCCGCGACGTTGACGTCGTAGAAGACGGCGGGGTCCCTCGCCCAGAGCGCGTAGTGGGCGGCGACATGGTAGAGGTGGCGGCAGCCGGCCAGGGCCCTGCGGAGGGAGGCGGGATCCCGCAGGTCGCCGGCAACCCGCTCGACGGCGAGCCCCTCGAGGTTCCGCGGGTCGCTCTCCGGGCGCGCGAGCACGCGGACCTCGACGCCCGCCGCCGCGAGCGCGCGCGCGACCGCCGCGCCGACGAACCCCGTGGCTCCGGTGACGAGGGCCTTCATGCCGTGAAGCGCGAAACGTGACACGTGAGGCGCGAGGATGGGACCGAAGGGCGGGGGAGCACGAGCCTGCGCGTCACGAGATTCGTTCGACGAGCAACGGTCAGTTGCGCCGCGACGTGATGTAGCGGGCCAGCGCGCGCAGGGGGTCGGCGGCGGGGCCGAAGGCGGCCAGGTGGCCGATGGCCCGCGCGGTGCACTCCCCCGCGAGGGACCGGGCGCCCTCCACGCCGTAGAAGGTCGGATAGGTCTTCTTGCCCCGCTGCGCGTCGGTGTTCGCGTTCTTCCCCAGCTCCTCGCGCGTGCCCGTGACGTTCAGCACGTCGTCGGCGATCTGGAAGGCGAGCCCCACGTCTTCCGCGTAGGCCGTCAGCCGCTCGAGCTGCTCGTCCGTGGCGCCGGCCGCCAGCGCGCCCATCCGCACCGCCGCACGGATCAACATGCCGGTCTTATGCCGGTGGATCGTCTGCAGCGTCGCCAGGTCAATGTCGCGGTTCTCCGCCTGGATGTCGAAGACCTGCCCGCCGACCATCCCGAGATTCCCCGAGCCGACGGCCAGCTCGTGGATGATCCGCACCTGCCGGGCGGGGTCGAGGCCGTCCACGAGGTCGGCGCGGCTGCAGAGGTCGAACGCGAGCGTCAGCAGCGCGTCCCCCGCGAGGATCGCCAGGGCCTCGCCGTACACCTTGTGGTTCGTGAGCTTGCCCCGCCGGTAGTCGTCGTTGTCCATGGCCGGCAGGTCGTCGTGGATCAACGAGTAGGTGTGCACCAGCTCCAGCGAGGCGGCGACGGGCAGCACGGCCGGCGGGGAGACCCCGACGGCGTCGGCCGCCGCGATCGCGAGGATCGGGCGCACGCGCTTGCCCCCGGCGAAGAGGCTGTACCGCATCGCCTCGTGCAGGGTCGTCGGCGGCGTCTTGGCGTCGGGGATGACCGCCTCGAGGAAGCGGTCCACCTCCTCGCGCTTCTCATCCAGGTATGTGGCGATATCCACGTGGGGCTCGATGGCTCGGGGGCGGCCAGGGTGATCGCGCGGGAGCCTAACAAATGGCTTCCCGCCCTGTCAAACGCGGGGGAAGCACGGCGAGCGCCCGAGTCCTCACCACTCGGACTCCCACCGCCGGGAACGCCGCGGGGCGAAAAACCGCACCTCCGAGCGCTTGAAGACCCCGATCAGCGCCATCCCGGCCACGAACCCGCCGATGTGGGCCCAGAACGCGACGCCCCCGCCTCCCCGGCCGAGCGTCATGCCCCCGCTCAGGAGCTGCATGAGGAACCACAGGCCCAGCACGAACCCGGCCGGCACGTACATGACTCGCGAGAAGAACCCCAGCGGCAGGAGCACCAGCACGCGGGCGTGGGGAAACAGCAGCAGGTAGGCGCCCAGCACGCCGGAGATCGCGCCGCTCGCCCCGACCATCGGCACGGTGGACGAAGGATCGATCAGCCCGTGGCTCAGGGCGGCGAGGAGGCCGCAGAGGAGGTAGAACAGCACGAACCGCGCGTGCCCCATCACATCCTCGACGTTGTTGCCGAAGATCCAGAGGTACAGCATGTTGCCGATCAGGTGCATCCAGCCGCCGTGCAGGAACATGCTCGTGAGCAGGCCGGCGTAGGGCGAGGCGCCCGCCAACTCCGGCGGCGGCTCCGCCCCGCCCAGGAAGAGAGCCGGGATCGCCCCGTAGCGGTAGACGAACAGCTCCCCCGCCTCGGCCGGGAGGGAGGCTTCGTAGAGGAACACGAGGACGCAGGCCGCGATCGTCGCGATCGTCACGACGGGCGTGATCGAGGTCGGGTTGTCGTCGTGCAGGGGGATCACGGGCGCACGCGGACGGGGGCGAGCGGGTCGCGGAGCGGCAGGTCGGCGTCGGGCAGGGGGACGGAGAAGCCCGCCGCGTGGGTGTGGCCGCCGCCGCCGTAGGCCGCGGCGATGGCGCCCACGTCGGCGCCGTCGGCCGGGGAGCGCATGCTGAAATAGCGCCGGCCGTCGCGGTCGTGCCAGATGAGGCAGAAGGGACGGCCGGGCGACAGGACCTCGCCGATCTGGCTCGTGAGGACCGAGCTCTGCACGGCCGGGACGGTCGCGCCGTGGAAGGAGACCAGGATCGCCGACGCGGCGATCTTGCCGACCAGCTCGCGCTCGTACCGGAGGATCGCCCGGCCGTCGACGACCAGGCGGTCGAGCGTCAGGCCGCTCCACACGCCGAAGTCGTAGGGGAAGGAGGCCAGCGCCGCGCTGACCTCGCGGCTGTCCGGCAGCGCCCACTCCCAGAGGTCCTTGTCCTGGATGTACCGCAGGAGCCAGGGCGCCGGCTCGCGGTGGGCCCATTCCCAGGCCATGACCGCGCCGGATTTCTTCTCCTCGAAGCGCGCGAAGGGCAGGCCCGCCAGGGCCTGCTGTGCGGTGATGTGGTGGTCCAGGACCAGCAGGTCGGCCGCCCGGGCCGCCAGGGCCTCGAGGGTGTCGCGCGGATAGGTGAAATCCACGATCACGATGCGTCGGCCGTCGAGACCCTCGGGCGGTGGGAAGCCATGCCGGACGGCGATGAAGCGGGCCTCGGGAAACCGCCGCCAGATGGCCCAGGCGGCGCCGAAGCCGTCCGCGCAGTCCGCATGGTAGAGGACGACGTCGGGCGCACGGTCCGGTTGGGGGGAGGAAAGGCTCATAGGGCGGGGTCAGGATACCATGATTGGGCGCAGGACCCAACCCCGCCGGCGGGGCCGCGGACGGCCGTCAGCGCGCGACGGCCGCCTGGGCCGGCTCCGGGACCCGGTTGAGGCAGTCGATGAGCTGGCGCAGCCGGCCGGCGCTCTTGCGGTTGTAGTGGAAGATCAGCCGCGGCAGGTCGTGGGTCTCCGGCTCGTCGTGCTCGCCGGGGAGCGGTCCGCCCTGCTCGAACCGGCCCTCCGCCAGGAGGTCGGCGAATTCCTGGTTGATCCGGTCGAGCGCCTCCTCCGGCAGGGGGTGCCGCAGCCGGATGGCGAGGTGCCGGTGCACGAAACGCAAGGAATGGTAGTTGCGGTAGAAGGTTTCGATCTCCTCGACCCCCGCCTCGGCGGAATCCACGATCTTGAACAGGCTCAGGTCCTCCTCGTTGATCAGCCCGCGGGAGAGGAGCTGGTCGTGCAGGAACTCCAGCCAGTGGTCCCAGTAGTCGCAACCCGGCGCCTGCAAGCAGACGTAGGGTTGCGGCGCCGCCTTGCCGGTCTGCGCGAGGGTGAGCACCTCGAAGCCCTCGTCGTGCGTCCCGAAGCCGCCGGGGAACATCGCGGCCGCGCGGCACTCCTTGACGAACATGAGCTTGCGCGTGAAGAAGTACTTGAACGTGACGAGCTTGGAATCGTCGGCGATCACGTCGTTCGCGCCCTGCTCGAAGGGCAGCAGGATGTTGACCCCGAAGCTGTTCTCGCGCCCCGCGCCCTCGTGGCAGGCCCGCATGATCCCGTCGGCGCCCCCCGTGATGACCATGTAGCCGCGCTCGGCCAGCAGGCGCGAGAACCGGACCGCCAGGTGATAGTTGGGGTCGTCGGGCCGCGTCCGGGCGGAGCCGAAGATGCTGACCTTCGGCCGGTGGCGGTAGGGGGCGAAGATCTTGAGCGCGTAGCGGAGCTCCTTGAGGGTCCGCGCGAGGATCTTGATGTCGAGGTTGTCGAGGGGACTGTCGCCGAGCTTGAGGACCGTCTCCAGCATGTGTTTCTGGAGCACCGTCCTGAGATTGGCGTCCGGCTCCGCGAGGAGAGCGCGGACCTGTGCGAGGATCTCCTGGTCGGTCATGGCCGCTCCCTTCTTTTGAGTGATGTTGTATTGAGCAAAATCATACCAGCGGTCCGATCGGCCGTCAAAACAACCAGAGGCGGGCCGCAGGAATGGCCGCTTGTCAGGCGGGGACCCGCGGGGTAGACTACTTCGCCATGTTTGACGTGGACCGCGAGTTTCTCCGGAGGGCGGCGCGCATCCCGCGCCAGGGGCTCGGGCTGTCCGTGGACGTCTACCAGCCGGACCTGGCCGAGCTGGTCGCGGCGCTGGAGCGGGAGGGGCTGGCCTTCGACTATCTGGAGCTCTTCAAGGCCCCCGCGCCGGCCCTGGAGGCCGTGCGGCGGCGCCTGCCCTCGCCGCCGATGCAGTACCACGGCGAGGGGCTGTGGCTCACCCAGCCCGATTGGGACACCCGGTATCCCTGGCGGGCGGAGGTCGAGACCGCCGCGACGCACCTGCGCCTCCTCGGCAGCGACTGGATCACCCACGAGTGCGCGGCCAAGCAGATGGCGGGCTACTCTTTCGGCACCTACCTGCCGCCGCTCTTCACCGGGCCGGCCGCGGAGGTGACCGCGGGCCATGTGCGCCGGCTGCAGGAGCGGCTCGACCGCCTCGCGCCGCGAACGGAGGCGGGCGGCCCGCTCATCCTCATCGAGATTCCGCCGCTGACCTACGTCGGGTTCGGCGACCTGGATGCGGCGTCCTTCTTCCGTCGGCTGGTCGAGCTGGTCCCCTGCGGCCTGGTCCTCGACCTCGGCCATGTCTGGAGCCACTACCGGTATACGGGCGCCTGGCGGGACCGCCCGCTTCGCGACTACTTCGACGGCTTTCTCGACGACTTCCCGCTCGACCGGGTCATCCAGGTCCACCTGGCCGGCCTGGCGGTCCACGAGCGGGATCACGAGGGCGATCGGGTGACGCCGCCCCGCTGGCTCGACGCCCACGCGGCGCCGGTGCCGGAGGCGCTCTTCGAGATGCTCGCGCAGACGCTCGCCCGGCCGCAGCTCCGCCATCTCAAGGGCGTGGCGCTGGAGGTGGACACGAAGCCCATCCCGCAGACGGTGGCGGAGTTCCGTCGGCTCCTGACCGAGTTCGGCCGGTGGGCGGAGCGGCCGGAGCCGGCTCCGGCGACCGAAGGCCGGGCCGGGGGGGTGGCGGCGGGCGGCGGGCGTCCGGCGGAAGAGCGCGCCCTGGCCGCCGAGTACCTGGCCTACGTCCGGACCATGACCGGCGCGGCCGGCGTCGGGCCGAGCTCCTCGGCCGGCGACCGCGCGGAGCTCGACACCTACCGGCGGCTCTACCTCCCGCACGAGATCCTCGTCTGGGGCGGCGACCTGCGCGAGATGTTCCCCGAGACCTGCCGTCGGCTCGACGACGCGGGCATCCCGCTCGACCGCTTCGTGGGCTACTGGTGTCGAGAGCCGCGCCCGGTGACCGAGCCCTACGATTTCTTCCTCCTCAAGGTCGGCCGGTTCGCCGAGTTCGTCGAAGAGGTCCTGCCCGGCGCGGCGGCGACGGCAGGGCGGGAAGCGGAAGACCTGCGCGCCGCCTATCGGGCGGCCTGCGAGCCGGCGGATCTGAGCCATGAGTGAGGCGATGGGCTTCTGGCGGGACCTGCCGCGGCCGGTGATCGGGCTGGCGCCCATGGACGGGGTCACCGACGCGGCCTTCCGGCTCGTCGTGGCGACGCAGGGGCGGCCGGACGTGACGTTCACGGAGTTCACCAGCGTCGTGGATGTCTGCCGGGGGCCGGAGGCTCTCCTCGATTCGCTGATCTACTCGGAGGCGGAGCGCCCCGTCGTCGCCCAGCTCTACGGCAAGGACCCGGACCTCTTCTACCAGGCGGCCCACGCGGTCTGCGAATTGGGCTTCGACGGGCTCGACATCAACATGGGCTGCCCCTCCCGCAGCGTGGCCTCCTCCGGCTCCGGGGCCGGGCTCATCCGCACGCCGGACCGTGCCCGGGCCGTCCTGCGCGCCGCCCGCCAGGGCATCCTCGACTGGGCGGCCGGGCAGACGCTGGAGGCGGCGGGGTTCAAACCGGGCAGGGCCGCGCTGCTGCGCGGGATGAACGGGCGCCGGGCCGGGGCGACCGCGCCGGCCCGCCGCGTCATCCCCCTCTCGGTCAAGACGCGGATCGGCTACGACGAAGTCGTGGTCGAAGAGTGGATCGCGCACCTGCTCGCGGAGCGGCCGGCCGCGATCTCGGTCCACGGGCGCACCCTCGCGCAGATGTACCGCGGGGAGGCCGACTGGTCCGCGATCGCGCGGGCCGCCCGGCTTGCGCGCGGCACCGGCACGCTGCTGCTCGGCAACGGCGACGTCCAATCCCTGCGCGACGCGGTGCGCCGGGTCCGGACCAGCGGGGTGGACGGGGTGCTCGTCGGCCGGGGCGCGCTGGGTGAGCCCTGGCTCTTCCGCGACAAGGAGCGGGCGCGGGCCCTGGCCCGGGAGACGGGCGACGGCGACCTCGACGGCCCGGAGGCGCCGCCGGTCGGCCTAAAGGAGCGCTTCCGCGTCATGCTCGACCACTGCCGCCGGTTCGAGGCCGTCGCCGGCGTCGAGCGGTTTCCCCGTATGCGCAAGCACCTCGGCTGGTACTGCAAGGGCTTCCCCCATGCGGCCGCGATGCGCGCGGCCATGGTCCGGGCTTCCTCCACGGCCGACGTCGAGCGGATCGTGGCCGAGCACGTCCACGCCGCCGTTCCGACCCTGGACCCCGCCGCGACCGTGCCTGCCTGATCCATGCCCCTGATCCTGGCCTCCACCTCGCCCCGCCGGAAGGACCTGCTCGCCCTGCTCGGCGTCCCCTTCGAGGTCGTGGAACCGCATTTCCAGGAGGACCTCCGCGCGCCGGGCCCGCCGGAGGAACTGGCCGGACGGTTCGCCCGGGGCAAGGCCGAGTCCTGCGCGGCGCGGCGGCCGGACGCGCTGGTCGTCGGCAGCGACACCTTGATCGCCTGCGAGGGTCTCGTGCTGGGCAAACCGCGCGACCTGGCGGAGGCGGGCGCCATGCTGCGGCGGCTCCGGGGCCGCCCGCACGCGATCCACACGGCAGTGGCGCTCAGGCGGCTCGCCGACGGGGTGGAGGCGGTGGAGGTCGAGACCGTGCGCGTCTGGATGCGGGGCTTCGCGGAGGAGGAGCTTGACGCCTACCTGCGCACGGGCGAGAGCCTCGGCAAGGCCGGCGCCTACTCGATCCAGGGCCGCGGGGCGGGGCTCATCGAACGGATCGAGGGCGACTATCCGGCCGCGGTCGGGCTCCCGCTGCGTCGCCTCGCCGCGCTGCTGCGCCGTCACGGCGTCCTCCTGCCGGTGGACGTCGAGGCGCTCTATACGAAGCGCCCCTATCCCAACTGGGCGCGCTTCGCGCCGTGACCGCGCGCAATGTGCATTGGCCTGGATTCCGGCCTCCGCCGCAATGACGGATTCCCATCGCACACGGTTTGCATTGGACCGGCGGTTTTTCTTACAATGGCGCCCGGCCGATCGCGTGATCGGCCGGGATTCAGGAGGAGGACGGTATGCGGGACGGAGGGCGACGGGCGGGGCGGCGGGGGGCCGGTGGAGCGAAGCTGGGCGCGGCGCTGGCCGGCGCGATCGCGCTGGGCGCGGCCGCGGGGCCGGGCTGGGCCATCGACGTGAATCTCTCCATGGAGGAGGCGAAGAAATCCCTCGCCGCGGGCCGCGAGCCCATGGAGGCGGCCAACACGCCCGACGAGGTGAAGAAGGTCCTGCAGCAGGCGTCCAAGGCGACCAGGATCGGCGCCGACCCGGAGAAGGACCCCTGCGGCACGAGCGCCGTCCTGCGGACGAAGCGCTTCCGGCTGGAGGCTTTCGGCCGGCAGGAGGCGACCGAGTCGAAGAAGAAGAAGCAGGACGTCCGCATGCCCGACGAGTACATCGCCAAGGTCATCGAGATGCCCTACCTGGAGATGGACATCCAGCTCTGCGGCGACGACGAGTACTTCGCCGAGGGCGCCCAGGTGGTCCTGCAGCAGGGCTCCAAGACGATCCGGCCGGTGGACATCGGGCAGGCCGACCGGGGTCGGAAGAACGAGATGGAAGGCAAGGGCCCGGCCTATCGGTCGCGGTTCACGGCGCGGTTCGCCTACGACAGCTTCGACCCGAACGCGAAGACGAAGGTCGTGATCAATCTGCAGGACGGCAAGCAGGAGGAGTTCGACGCGGACTTCTCGAAGGTGAAGTAGGCGGGCCGGCCCCGGACCCTCAGCGCGTCCGCGCGCGCCGGGCCCCCGCCGGCACGTTTCCCGCCGCCGGCACCAGGATGCCGGCCTTCCCGCCGAGCCGACAGCCCCGGCCCAGCAGGAACCACCGCCCGACCAGCGCGGCGGTTGCGGCGTCCAATTCGTCGCCCGTGGCCCGCGCCCGCACCCCGCGCAGCCCCAGCTTCCTCAGCCCGGCCAGCAGTCCGCGCCGATCCCGGTGCTGGCGGGGCAGCCCCCACAGGTCCTGGGCCGCGCCGGGGTAGCACTCCACCGGCGTGTACCCCATGGCCCAAAGCCTCCGCTTCAGCGCGAGCCCGCGCTCCGTCAGCATCCGCATCGGCCCGAGCGTGACGGGGAAAAAGCGGATGCCCAGCCTCGACAGGGCGCGGTCGCAGGGGCGTAGGTGCTCGCCCGTGCGGTCGTGGATCGTGCGCCGGCCCCTGGGGAGCGTCAGCGGCGCGTCGATCGGCACGAGGTCGGGCCTGGCCCGCCGGACCAGGGCGAGGATGTCCTCGTCGTCGTGGGCCACGCTCGTGTCGGCCGTCAGGCCCCGGAGGAGACACAGGCCGGTCGGCCGGCGCGGCGAGCCGGCCAGGTCCACGCCGACGACGACCAGGGGGCCGTCTGCGCGGCGGTTGCGCTTCACGGGAGGATGACGGCGTGCTCGGAATGGCCGATCCGCTTGAGGGCCGTCTCCAGGGTCTCCACCATCGGCGGCGGGCCGCAGAGAAAGACGACCGTGTCGGGGCCGGGCGGCGGCAGGTGGCGGCGCAGCATCTCCTCGGTGATCCGTCCGGCGCCCTGCGTCCACCCTGCCGGCGGCTGCTCCAGCACGTGGTAGCAGCGAAAGTTCGGATGCTCGCGCGCGTGCCGCTCCCACTCCTCGCGAGAGATGATGTCCGCCTCGGTCTTGTTCGCAAAGACCAGGAAGAGGTCCACCGCCTGGCGCGTCGCGAGGATCCAGCGGATGATGGCGATCATGGGGGTGATGCCGGTGCCGCCGGCGACGAAGCCCGCCCGCCTCGCCATGCCGTCCACCCAGTGGCCGCCGGGATTGGGGCCGCTCATCAGCACCTCGTCGCCGACCCGGCGGTCGTGAAGGTACTTCGACACCGTGCCCCGCTCGTAGCGCTTGACCGTGAGCTCGAAGAAGCCGGTGACGCCCGGCAGCGAGGAGGGGGTGTAGGGGCGCTTCACCGCCTTGCCGTCGATCACGGCGTGGACGTTGAGAAAGTCGCCGGGCAGCAGATCCAGCGTCGCGTCGGCGGGCAGACCGAACCGGAAGGTCTTCGTGTCGTAGGTGTCCGGCTGGATGGCCGTCAGCCGGTACGGCGCGGGCGTCTTCGTCCTGACGCGGATGGGTGACGGCTGGCTCATGGGACGATCCTACGGCATTGACACGGATTTGTACAAGATTGACAGTGTCGGCCACCCGAGGTTCCTATGGCCATTCCTCCAAGGACGGTGTTCCGCTCTCAAAGGCGTGTGCAACCCTGACCGAGCTGTGCGCTCAAGTGGCCGCCGAAGGCCACGAGAAAACCATCACGCGGAACGGGGAGAGTTGCGCTGCGCTGATCGGCGCGAAGCGGCTCGACCATGACCACCGCTTGGAGCGGGAGCACATTCATCTCATGCTTCTGCAGGAGGCCGTTCGCGGCCTGGACGACCTCAGGGCCGGAAACACTCTGACTCCCATCAAGACATGGCCGGTAGGCGGCCGGTCTTCACCGATAACTTCTCGGCCGACCTGACCGCCGTCGAGGTCGTTCTCGGTCCAGAAGCGGCCTCCACGTTGTCCCGCCTCCTCGACCGTCTCTTCGATGACATCGTGCCTACCCTGTGCCGGTTTCCGGAGTCCGGCCGCGTCCTTCTTGCTCATACCGTTCGATCCGCCGAAGCGCGAGCGTTCGTGCGGCGGCTGCGGGCTCGCGTCCGCGGTAGGAACGCGCTTCGGGAATTCATCGTGGACGAGTACTTGGTACTCTGCATGATCCGGCGGGACCGCAGTGGCTTTCTGTCCATCAAACATCTGGCGGGAGGCCGCGGAGAGCTCGCTCCTCGACCAGCCGCGTGAACGCCGTCTTGAGCTGGTCGAGGCCCTGGCGGAGGTCTTCTTCGGGCCCCCTGCCTTGGCCTGCATCGCGTGAAATATCTCGTTGAGAATGGGTTCCTCCCCTGCGATAGAGTCGCAGGTCATTGGAAGGAGGGACCGCAAAGCCTCGCTCACCGATGTCGAGCCGCGGAACGCCTTGCCGACGCCGGGATCGCGAACGCGACGTTCGCCCCTTCATTTAAGAAGGCGCCGATAATATTTCCCCCGAACCGCCTTCGAAGAGTCAAAGGTGTATTCGGGGCGAAGATCGTCGCTGAAGACTTCGCCTCGACGTTTCAAGTCGCTTCCGCTCGTGTCGCGTCGCAGGTCGTGCGCTGAGGAGGTACACAGCCTTGCCGCGCTCAGTGTGTGAAACGGCGAATGGGCTGCCGTGTGCCGAGTAGCCAACCGTGATGAACCTCCGCTCGCCGGCCGAGTGATCGGGCCATCGAAGGCGGCAGAGAAGGGATCATCCAGCACGGTGACCGCTCATAAAACACGGTGACCGCTTCGTCAAGGGAGGCACTGTGCTTCCGAAAATTCCGCCTGGCCTTTTCACGATCCCATTCACGTTGCATTCAACGATCCCGGTTGCTCTCAAGTGCTCGGCGTCTAACGGAGCGGCGGCTGAGCCGCAGGCGCGCGGGCAAGCGGGCTTGCCGGAGCGCGTGTCGGCTCCAGGCGCGTGATGGGCCGCCCGAGCGGCCCCATCACGCGCAGCGCCGTCCGCTGCATGCTGTTGTTAGACCGTTCCTTCTGTCCTTCGGTGAAGTGCATCCGCTAGCCTCGTGATCTCGGCCCGGAGCGCCAGGCGTTCCAGCCAACGCGGAGGAATTCCTCTCTCGCCGTAGTACGCCCCCGCGACCTGACCGCACACTGCCGCCGTGGTGTCTGCGTCGTCGCCGAGGTTTGCTGCCAAGAGGATCGCGGCCTCGAAGCTGTCCGTACGCGCGAAAGACCACAGCGCCGCCTCCAAACTCTCGACCACATAGCCTGATCCTCGGATCGCCTCCTCCAGTTTTGCCCGGTAAGACCCACGCGCAATGGCCGAGATACGCTCGCTTGAGAAGAACGCCCCCGCATCTCCCAAGAGGACATCCTCCTTCGAGCGTCCCAGGAGGGCGCGGAAAATGACCTTGCCGAAGAGTCGGCACGCGTCAATGCACTCCTCGGCGCCATGGGTCGTGCGCGAGCTGTCGACCGCAAACCGTTCGACCGTGTCAAAATCGGGGAAGAAGAACATGGCGACTGGGGCGAGCCTCATAATGCATCCATTGCCAGCTGTGTTCGGATCGGTGGATCCGGCGTACGGGTTCCCCTCGCACCGATACCTCCGGAGCGCCGATGCGACGGTGTTGCCGATGTCGAAGCAATAGCCGGTGCTGCTCAGATAGCCCGCGTCCGCCCATCGACAGTAACGCTCCATTTGATCCCGGACGTCGAACTCGCCTTGCTCGATGAGACTCGTGGCCAGACAGAGCGCCATTGAGGTGTCGTCTGTCCACTGACCGGGCGCGAGCCCGAACGGGCCCCCGCCGACCATGTCCGTTAGGGGCTCGAACGTTCCCCGAGGACAGAACTCAAGCGTCGTTCCGACGGCGTCACCCACCGCGAGTCCCAGCAGGCATCCCCGAAATCTCTCGTTCGTGTTCATCTCGTACTCGCCGGTCTAACGGAGCGGTTGACGCGTCCGTGTAGGCGGGCGAAGCCTGTCGGAACAGGTCGGGTCGAACCGCGGGGTAGACATCGATGGTCTCACTCGGCTTCCTCGGCGTACTCGTCGAGCACGGTATCGGAAAGATGCGCGAGATGCTTTTGTGCTTCGAGCTCGCGTAGGCTGTCGTATGAAAGATAGGTGCAACTCTCCGCGAGTGGACCTTTCTCGAGCAGAGAAAACACAGGGCGTCGAATCTCTTGAAAGACCTTCTCACGCTTTGCACCAGGCGCCACGATGTGCAACTTAATGTCCATATTGGGCTGCAGCGCGAGCAAGTCTGCCATTCGCAAGATGCCCGAGTAGACAGAGGTCGTGTGTTCGACTTCAAAGGCGCGCACAATTGATCGACCACGGAGCCAGAGAACGTCGATCTGCTCGATCGTCCGTAGGGTGGTGTCGTCGTAGTTAAGCGGCAGGCGCTCAAGGAGAGTCTGTCCGCCGTCTTTCCACTCTCTCAGCACCGCTCCGCGGTCGGCGCGGGGTATCCATATCGACAAACCCATCCGTGCCCCGATCTGTGCGATGAGCGCCTGAACTCGAATGGACTCGCGTGTTTCTGCCTCCTGGGCCTCTGGCGCCTCTTCCACGACAGCTGAGTCGTCAGGCACTGAGACCGTGACGACCTTATCGGGACGGCTAACGGTGTGAGTCGTGAGCTTCTTGGTGTCCTGTTCGTCAAGGGGATACGTCTTCCCTTGACTCGATTGGGCGATGAGGGTTTCAGCGAGAAACTTGCCGTCCCGGTCGTCTAGGCGCACCAAACTTCCGCGGACCTTTCCGGTCCAGCCGATCGAGCCTTTCTCTAATCCGCGTGTGAAGGAGAGGCCAGCCCAGATGAGATCGTCGTGAATAGGAATCGCCTTCTCGATGTTGTCAATCATCAGCCGAAGTTGACCCTTTTATTCTGATGTGAAATTGCCCCCTCC